>NZ_JBXWSL010000048.1:0-19233 GCF_059613425.1 Ruegeria sp. BHSA123
CGGGCTGCATGCTGGTCAATTGCTTTCTCGCTCCATGCACTATTTGCCTATGACCGCTTAGTCGGCATTGCGGTCGCTCGCGATATTCGGGCGAACGTCTGCACCGAGCCCGGTGCAGACTATGCTGAATCGCGCAGAAACCGACGCGATGCGCGGTTTGCGGACATCGCTTGTGAAAGAGGCAGCCGATTGCGATCTCTCCTCGGTCGCCGCGTCGCTGCAATGCAGCTTCACCGAACCGGCCGTTGGCGCGCTGCGCAGCGCGATGGGCTAGGCGAATGACTGAGTCGCGGGACGAAGCCGCCATTAGCTGCACTGCGGCGCCCGAAGGCCTTGTGAGGGTTTGCTTTCTGTTCGAAACTGGTTTGCATAGTATTGTACAATGTGACTGGAAGGTCCGCTTTTGGACCTGAACTGTAAGCTGAAACAGCAGCAGGAATGTTGTTCCAAGCCCAGTTTGCAGGATCAGAGCGCGACAGTGCCTGAGTGGTTGGGTGCGTATGTTGTGGAAGCGCCTGCGCATCCATCGCCTGGGGGAACGGAACTCGTAGGTCCACCCGGTCAACTATAGGAGCCACGAACCTTCTAGTCGTCTAAGTCTGTCGCTTCAGCCTTTCGGAATACTATCAACGTCACAAACAGCCCACCAATGAGCAACATGTGAGCCGCTGCGGTAACGCCGAAAACGAAGTAGCTTCCAACTATGAGCGAGAAAATTGCACTCCACATCCAAGCCAACATTTGCATCAAAAAATGTGCAGTAGACAAAGATTGGTTCTTAAGTGGGTTTTTGGTTTCATCCATTACCGAAGCCCATGCCGATTTTATGTTGAAACTACTATCCATGGTTTTTCTCCCAGATCTAACTGAAACCAAACCCACAGACCCGAAGAAATAAACTTAGTAAGCGCTCCGCCATTTGGCAAAACGATAAGGCGAAACGCCGGTCGTCCGTGGTTGGTAGTAATTAAAATACGTACACATTGCTCCACTGGACCAAAAAAACCCGCGCTGCCAGTTCTAGAGGGCACGAGGCAACACGGCTGTGTGCGGTAGTAAACAAATACGTAGGTTCCCTGGGCCAGAAAAAAACCTGCGCTACCGAGGGGGTCATCGGAAGTTGAATTTCCTAATTTTACCCGTGAAAACAAAAAGGCCCACGTTCCGTAAACAATCAATTTTTTTTGTTCCTCAAATGGAAGCAAAATCAGTTGGAACCGGTCTTTAAGTACATTTGGTCCTATCAACGTCATACCCAGCGGTGGGAGTGCTGGGCTGTATCAGGAAATGGGCACTTCTAATCAGAGATTAAATTCGGTTGAGTGATAGTCTGCCAGCGATCGCGGAGACTATCACAACAGCTTTGTATGACCCGGGATATAAATCGCGCAGGTCCCAAATCCTATTACCGACCGCGATCGCCACCACGATTGGAGACTTGGCCGTCAGCAAGACCAACGGCACTAGCGCTGCCTTCATTGCCCCAGCCGCCGGTTCCACCACCGCTTACAACGGAGGCTGTACCTCTGCCTTTACCGCCAAGGTCCCGGCCCAATGTTGCACCACCACCCGACACTGCTGCTGCCATCGACTGCGCGAGATCACTATTTCCGTTTCCAGTATTTCCCTGGCCTGGCCCAGCGAATGCAACAGGCGCAGTCAGCAGCATCGAGACAGTTGCACCGACAAAAAACTTAGTCATGTTACTCACTCCCTTTATACTTGAGTAATAATGTTACGTGAGTGCTTGGCGATCAGATCAATCCTTGTCCTTATGATCTCGCCTTGCGCGCGCATTTTTTGTCCAAAAGTCAAAGTCCGCTTTCTCAAAGCGGACGCTCGGCAAATTTGACTGATCGTCTGCTCTGCGGACTTTGCTGCCAATTTGAACATGTATCGCTTGTTCAGCATACGGTCTAAAGCTGACTCAGCGTTAACTGAACCATAACGGCGTGAACAGCTCAAAGCCCCAATGCCGGCCACGACACAATTGCGAGTGGGACCCAGATTGGAGAGGTCAGTACTGCTGCTGAAGTTATAGCTAGATTTTTACCTATGTGCTTTTCTCGGAGCTCATCGGCCGGTTTCGTGCTTTGGCCTGATGCAATCAGCTGTTCGCGCATGAATGCGGTTTCAGCTTTTTGCGCCTTTGTCTCGCATGCGGTTACAACAATACAGATAAGAGTTATTTGAATAGTCTTGCTCAGCATTTCTCATCTCCCTTTGCTGGTAATTGCTAAAGTAAAAGATCGGATAGGAAGCATCTCTCGAACCGCAAACATTTAATATTAAAGTAAAAATCCACACTGGAAGGTTTCACGTCATCCATTCCTATAATGGAATAGTGTTTTATGTTTACTTGTTGGTCCGCCGCTGATTGACGATCGATGCAGATAATCAAGTTGAATTCAGAGCAGGCCTTCGATTTTTAATGCGGCGACGAAATCCGAGATGAAATTTCGACCGATTGATGCTCCTGGCTCATCGTCAAACGCAACTGTTCCTAAACCTGTTTCTTCATACCAAACCAAGTTGCCATTGGAGTTCAGGGCTAGCCGGTAGCAACCATTTAAAATTAGGTTTTTTGTGTCGCTTAAAACTAAACGCGCGAAGCTAGCGCTATGAACCGTAACGCTGGATTCCAAGTTTCCGGTAATGGAAATTGGATCAAAGTTCATGGTCGTTACAACAGTGGTTTTACCGTCAGTGACTGTGTACTTTCCGTGAAGAGTAAGTATCGGGCCAGCCTTGCCAAAGTTTGTGCTATTGAATGGTTTTAACTCGAAGACTTTTACCCCGGCCTTTAACAACCTCGCACGATACTGGGAGTATCCACCATGCACGGACACATGGTTGGTCGAAGCTAAGGAATTGGTCACGACTTCGACCCGAATGCCCTTGTCGCTCAACCGCTCCAGAAGACTGGCGCCCTTGTCCGTTGGAATGAAGTAGGGTGTGACAATCAATACTTTTTCTGTCGCTCGAGCGATCTCGTCGTAGTGCGATTGCGAAACGAGGTATCGACGCTCAAATTTATGCCTACGTATTTTTCCCGGAACGTCCGATACAAAAGAAACCTTGGCGCTAATTCCATCGTTCTTCAGCGGTCGTCTTTCAGATGGTTTTTGCAGGTCCCGATATGTTCCTTGCCACGCTTCTTCTGCCCTTCGGCGTGCGGTAACGCGAAGATCATCGAGGCCGACCATTGGAGGCAGCAACTGAAGGCTAGAGATGTCTTCGCTCCATTTATCGGTCCAGTAGAGCTCGAATGCTTCAGAAATGGCCTTCACTTTCTCGCCGCGAACCCCAATTTCGAAATCAAGGAACTTGGAAGTGCCGTTATCTGCGAAGTACTCATCAGCGATATTTCTACCTCCAATAATTGCGTAGAGGTTATCAGAGATTTGAAATCGGCTATGCATTCGCCGTCGGCTTTTTTCGTAGTCAACTATAAAGGAAAATAGCGTCGGGCTAAGGCGCGAGTATGGATTGAAAACGCGGACTTCAATGTTGGGGTGATTGTCTAGCGCAAAGAACTGATTTGCGGTTCGTCGATTGAACAAGTCATCGAAGAGCAATCGGACATTTACTCCTCGATCAGCCGCATTCAGGACTTTGCTTACAAATAGATGACCGGCATCGTCTTCTCGCAGAATGAACAGGCTAACATCAAGTGTCTTTTGAGCCTGATCAATGGCGTTCAAACGGTTACCCAACGCTTCCAATCCGTCTCGGAGCGGTTTGACTAATGCATCGGATGTTTTTGTTTTCACCTCAACGTTTAAAGATTTTTTGACGGGGGTGTAGGGAGATATTTGGGGCATTGAGCGTGAAACCATTGGTGATGTTTCAACGAACAAGGTGCACGCGCTCAATGTTAGGAAGAGCGCCCCTGCGCAGAGCGACGTTCCGTCAATTTGTCTAAGCAAGAAAACTTTGAAAACGCGAAGTGCCCCAAACATCTTTGAACTCACTTAACATTTATTGATCACTGATTATTTATCATATGTTGAAAATAATCAATGATCAATATATAATATATAGAGGATATTAATTATACAGTTTCAGAGGTTTAAGTGGCAAGGAGATCAGACCATACCCGTGCAGAGCTTAGGGAAATGATTTTAAAATCGGCAACGAAACTAGTTGCGAGCGAAGGTCTCGAAAAGCTGACAATTAGGCGTATCGCTAGGGAAATTGGGTACACATCAGGGACGCTTTATCTGATTTTTGAAAATCGCGATGATCTAATTCTGGAATTGCACGTCAACACATTGCGGAGCCTTCACACGTATTTGTCGGGCGTGATCTTGGATGGCTCGCCCGAGAAGGCATTGACGGAGTTAGCGAAGTCCTATTTGGAATTTACTCAGAAAAACTCCAACCTTTGGAGCGCAGTGTTTGAACACAAGTTGCCACCGGGAAAGGTAACTCCCGAAAAATACGATCGTGCCATTTTCGATCTTATTGATATTGGTGTCGCGGCAATTCGCCCATTGTACCCAGAGAGCCATGTTGATGAAGCCATTCATGACGCTCGTGTTCTTTGGGCTTGCCTCTATGGAATCGCCGCCCTTGACGCCTCAGACAAGTTATCCCGATATGAAACCTCGGAGTCGTATATCGAGTCTTTAATGAAGAATTACGTAACCGGGATTAGAAAGAGTATGCAAGAAAACGAGATATGACCAATGTATGAGGTCGTCTCTTCGAGAATAACAGCCAGGCTTTCCCTTCCATTAGTAAACTTTGATCAATGCAGGTCGAAAAACAGTTTACGTCAACTTCAATCGTCCACTTGGGCTCAGAGCTGCCTATCCTCACAGCTTGTATGATTAGCTGGTTGGCAGCCCATGCCGGTCCTTCTCAACAAAGTCGCCATTCGTCACCAAGCATTCCAAATCGAAGTTCAAGGCCGATTTCTCGTTGGGCGTCGAAGCCCCCCTGATCTTATCAAGCTGGCTTAATCAATGTTCCCAGATATTCTCGAGTATCGGCGTCCCACGAACTAGGATCTTCTCCATGGGCGACTACCGCGTGCAGTTCCATGAGTTTCCATACTTCGTCCTTAGTCGCTGCAACCACTTTGCCTGGGCAGGCCTCCATGCCCTCGCAGTCCTTGCAGGCATATGAATAAACAGTGTTCATCGCTTTCTCCTCCGTTCGCTCGGAAAGTTGGTTAGAACTCAGGAAACGTCGGCAGCCCGTCGTCGAGTTTTATCCATGGCTGCTGATGTGAGACGAAGACGTGGGCCTTGGGTTGCGCAATCGATGGGTCGTCCAACGTCACAGCAGAAAACCAAGCGTCAGCGCTCCAGTCTTGGCCCTCACCTTCATTTAAGGCGGCATAGGTCAACGTCGTTCCACAGTCCCGACAAAACCCGCGGCGAATACCCGAAGTTTTCTCAATGTGATGGATTTCGCCTTTGATAACGGCGAAGTCTTCGGCGGCTACCTTAGCCCAAGTTACAAAGGCGCCACCAAGGGCCATTTGGCATGAACGACAATGGCAATGTCCCGACCAGACAGGTGGTGTCGCGATCTGGTATCGAACAGCACCACAGTAACATCCACCTTGAAATTTATCCATCGTATCAAGATCTCCTGGCATGCGGCTAGGCTGACATCCGCGATGAAGCCCATACCCAACTTTTTTGGAGCATATAAACAAATTTCGATATGAATATTGTCAGGAAAACCGATATCATTCGACTCAAATAGTCTAACCGAACATTAGAAAAACTACAGTATGGATTGGTTGCACCTTCCCCCGATGAACGCTTTGCGCGCCTTCTCAGCGGTTGCGGAAGCTGGGAGTTACACCGTGGCGGCTGAACGCTTGAACGTGACCCAAGCGGCTGTCAGCCAGCAGGTTAAATCGTTGGAAAGGCATTTGGGTGTAGCTCTCGTTACCAGACGTGGGCGCGGCATTGAGTTGACAGAGCCAGGTATCATTCTTGCACGTGAACTGGGTATCGGCTTTGAAATCATTGGAAGGGGTGTCGAACGACTGGCAGAACACACAGCGCAGCGTCCCGTTCAAGTGACAATGGCACCAGCATTCGCGGTGGAGTGGCTGTTGCCGAGAATGGCGGAGTTTCAACGTGAACATCCAGAGATCACTTTGATGCTGAACCCAACTTCGGAACTGGTTCAGATAAGACCAGGCGGAATCGATGTCGCCATTCGGTATCACGACAGACGCATGCCGAGAAAAGAAGAGGATACTGTCCTTGTTTCCGACATGGTCGTGATCGGAGCACCTTCACTGGTGGAAGGCCAAGATCTGCGTGACCCGGCCTCTTTAACGAAGCTGCCCTGGTTGCAGGAACTAGGCACCAACGAGGCGGCTGACTGGTTCACCTATCATGGGGTCGTACCTCCCGAGCCATTGACCATAAATCACATGCCTGGGAACCTGATCATGACTGCGGTTCGCCGGGGTGACGGCATCACGTATTCTGCCAGAGCTTTTTTCGAGGACGATCTGTCATCTGATCGGATGATTGAGTTGTTCTCTGAGCCACTCTTCGGCGTCTATTACATCCAGACACAAGCAGAATTTCAGCGTCCCGAGGCTAAGGTGTTCGTCAACTGGTTAAAATCTCAGTCGCAGGTCGTATCGAGACACACGTCCGAAAACTGATCTAGTTACAGTTGGAAACCTTCGATCCAGGCTAGGCTCGAGGCTGTCGCGTAGCTTATTTGCCCGAAGTGGAAATCAAGTGATCAACAACGTACTCCGCGTCCTCGCCCACGCCATAAAACAGGCCTGACCCTTGTGTATGCATCCAATGCAGTCCGCAGAAGTACAGGCCATCTACATCTGTAATACCTCGCTCATATTGCGGATAGCCACTCTCATCGAAGACCGGCAAGTCGATCCATCCAAAATCGCGGTGAAACCCTGTTGCGTATATTACGGTTGAAACATTTGCTGCAGCCAAGTCGAAGAACGGTAGTTCAGGTTTGGGCTGCCAGTTGATCGGGACAACAATTTCCTTGGGATCATCGAGTCCATTCTCTGCAACGAACGTGTCGATGCTCTCCATTTCCGCGCGACACACATCGTCCACTGCCTTGAGCGTCTCTTCAAGTCCGCCTGCCAAAATCAGGCACCCGTCTTGAACACCCTCTACCTTGCTGTGTAGCTTGACCCCGTCGAGCGCCATCTGGCGCAGATCAATTATACGACCACCGTCTCGCCCAGATAGATGTGGATGGGCTTTGAACCGGATAGCTGTCCCTTTGGGATGGTCTTTTACCGCAATGTTCATGTACCCAGTCGCCAAGTCCCATTCAAAAATGTCGCGCCCCCTATAGCGACGTGGGATGCGGCCAGCACTGCCCACTGCAAGATGCACGTCGCGCCCGGATAAATGCAGGTCCTCAGCGACCTGACACCCTGACTGACCACTTCCAATGATGAACACCGCACCATCCGGTAGGCTCGCTGAGTTGCGATAGTCACACGTATGTATGCCAGTAACTCTTTCGGGCAGATCGTAGTGCCAACTTGGTATATTCGGGTGTTGATGCGTGCCAACGGTGACGATCAAGTTCTGCGCTCTGATTTCGCCATCTGATGTGGTTAGTTTGAAGCGACCCAGTCCTGCACTTGCCTCAATTCTAGCCACCTCGACACCCGCTCGATATGGCGGACCAAAACTTCTCGCATAGTCTTCGATGTACTTGACGATCTCATCGCGGAGCATGAAACCATCGGGATCATCCCCATCGTAATGGAAACCTGGAAGTCGGCAGAGTTTGTTAGGAGAGACCAGGCAGAACGAATCCCAGCGGTTACGCCATGTATCGCCAATCTGCCCGCGGTCCAAAACAACGTGATCATGACCAGCCTGCTTCAAGTGCCAGCTAACGGAAAGCCCAGCTTGACCTCCGCCCACAACCACAGTGTCAATCAGGGTGTACATAACAGCAAACCTCTCTATGAAACTCTATCGGCGACAGCTAGTTGCTTCAACGTATCAATGTCCGCTCAGGGCTCAGTTCGGTAGTTGGCGGCGGCGTGTCAGAATGGTGGTTTTGGACAGTCCGTACAAGGGAGAGTGGTGCGGGGGAATGGACTTTTACCGCGAATCTGGACGCATTAGGCAACGCAGGAGCGTACCAACGGATCGAAGACAAATGTTCTGATAGCACGACATGCTTCACGCCTGTCCTAAGCGACGCTAGTCTCCCGTCATAGCAACGCTGAAAGGAGCCGCCCAATGTCCCTCTTCTCTAAACTCTTCGGTGGTGGTGAAAAGTCGGAGCTGGAGCCGGTCTCTTACAGAGGGTTCGAAATCTTTCCGGACCTGATGCCCCAAGGTGGCAAATACCGCCTTTTAGCCCGTATCGAAAAGACCATCGACGGTGATCGCAAGACCCATACAGTGATCCGGGCGGATGTTTTTGAGACCCGGGATCAGGGCGAAAGCTTCAGCATCGCAAAGGCGAAACAGGTGATCGACGAGCAGGGCGAACGCATTTTCGAATAAGCAAACAGACAGCCTAATGTAAGCGATGCAATCGACGGATGGTTCCGCAAAGTAGACATCCGCCCCGATTTGGCGAACGAACGCTAAGCAGGCCAAGCAGTCATTGGAAGTCTTTGATACCCGATACATGCAGCTGCCTTCCGAGGCCCAATTTCGACTATTTTGCGGCCTGTGGTACGCTGTTGCATTTATTGTAGACAATTGGGGGCTGAAGATATGTGGAACATGGAACAGTTTGTAGCAGACTGCCGGACCGCGGTGGATCAGGACACGTCTCACAAATCGGTGGCTGAGGTGGTGGACCGGGCGATGCGCGATCCTGCGGGCGTGACGCAAGCCTTGGGAGAGCCGACCGAAAGCGGTATCTTTCCCATTTACAAGTCGAGTGATCTGACAATCGTCAACGTCGTCTGGAAGCCGGGAATGACAATAATGCCCCACAATCACGAAATGTGGGCCGTAATCGGCATTTATGGTGGTAGAGAAGACAACATTTTTTGGCGGCGCGTGGCAGATGACCCTGAAGGACGCATTGAAGCGGCAGGGGCTCGAGCATTGTCGACGGGTGAATTTACTCCGCTTGGTAAGGACCTCATTCACTCGGTTACAAACCCTATCCCCAAGTTGACCGGAGCAATCCACGTATACGGCGGGGACTTTTTTGAAGCTGAGCGAAGCGAATGGGATCCTGAAAACCTGACGGAACATGCGTATGACATGTCGAAGGTTCGCGCATTATTCGAGGACTAGTTTGCAGTTTGACAATCTGCGCTGACAATACTTGAGGCATGTTCCATCTATACGGCAGGCTTCGCTGATTGCCGATTACTATCTCGTTGAATTGACACGGGGTGATGATCTCGGATTATGGACAGATGAGCAAATTACAACGCCCCCCGAAGCCTCGGCCGCGCCCATTTCTTCCCAATCCGGACCGCTACGAGCAAATGGTCTATCGCCGTTGTGGGCAGTCTGGCATAAAGCTACCCGCGATAAGCCTTGGGCTATGGCACAACTTTGGTGGGGATACCCCGCACCAGACAAAGCGCGATCTCTGCCGCACTGCTTTTGACTTGGGTATAACGCACTTTGATTTAGCAAATAACTATGGCCCGCCGCCGGGATCGGCGGAAGAAGCATTCGGTGAAATTTTGAAAACTGATTTCGCAGGCTATCGGGACGAACTCATCATATCTACCAAGGCAGGGTATGATATGTGGCCGGGCCCCTATGGGGAGTGGGGATCACGAAAGTACCTTGTGGCCTCTTGTGATCAGTCGCTCAAGCGGATGGGGCTAGAATACGCAGATATCTTTTATTCCCACCGCTATGATCCAGATACCCCTCTGGAAGAAACGATGGGAGCCCTAGACTATATAGTGCGCTCTGGGCGCGCACTTTACGTCGGAATTTCAAGCTACAACTCGCAACGAACGCGCGAAGCGCTGGCCATCTTGAAAGACCTTGGCACACCGTGCCTGATCCATCAGCCGTCGTATAACCTACTCAACCGTTGGGTTGAGCGGGACGGGCTGTTGGATACGCTTGACGAATTGAACGTGGGATCGATTGCGTTCACGCCACTTGCCCAGGGTATTTTGACATCGAAGTATCTGAACGGCATTCCCGAAGACAGCCGTGCAACCCAAGGCAAGTCTCTATTGGACGGCATGATCAACGAACGTTCACTGACGAGTGTCAGGGCTCTAAACGACATAGCGGCGTCACGCGGTCAATCATTAGCTCAGATGGCGCTTGCTTGGGTGCTGAGAGGTGACCGGATTACGACAGCCCTAATTGGCGCTTCGCGACCTGAGCAGATCGTGGATTGCGTAGGTGCGGTCCGGAATTTGGAATTTACCGAAGCGGAACTCGCCAAGATTGACGAGGTCAGTTCGGAAGAGGAAATCAATCTCTGGGCGCGATCCTCGGAAACGGAGTAGAATTGTTGACCACTGATTTTTGGTGCAAGCAGGTTTTTCTGCGTAATCGCTTGGCGTTTCTGCTTTGGGCTCGACCCGGTCATCTGAGAAATTTTGTCAGGAACTGAGAACACCTCTCGCACCGAACGACCGAGTCGCGGGACGAAGCCGCCATACAAATACTTTGTCTTTGGCGGAATTTTGATAATCTCTAAGAGCGTCAGATCTACCAATCAAAATCACAAAACTGGCTGTATAGACCCAAATCAGAACCTGAATTTGACTCCAAGAACCGGCCCGTGCTGATCGACGTCATATTCGAACGCCCCCGTGGACAGCGTGTCGCTGTAGTCCATGCTGAAATATCGCCACCCAAAGAACAGCGAAGTTGTCTCCCACGGACGCCAATCTACACCAACATTGGCTCCGATTTGCAGGTCGTTGCCGCCTGCGCCAAAGCCGCCAAGCTCCAAGGATGCAATTGCAGTCCACCGCTCGTTAAGCACCCAAGTGCCGCGTGCACCGATTACCGGTTCCCACCAGCCTTCATCGCCGCCCAACACAGGGATTGGTGCCGGAGATGTTACTGTAATCTCCTGACGCAACGAGTTGTAGCGCGCGCCAGCCTGTAGATCGATGGCGTAGCGCTGCCCATTCCCCCTGATTGCGTCAACGGCCTTGTACGCTGCATATAAACCCAGCCATTCTTGACGAATATCAGCGCTGAACGAGGCGCTTCCAGGTGTGGGCAAGCTGCCATCGGCTTCAAGCGAAACATAGTTGGCGTCAATTATGAAACCCCAATCGGCGCGCCAGGCTTCGAATCTACCGGCTGCGGCGAAATCAAGGAGTTCCAGTGCATCGCCAAAATCGAGATCGAGTGGAACGGTTGTTCCTGCAACCGTTGAGTCTCCCTTTGTTTTAACCGGTAGAAACGCGTAGATCGAAAGGGTGTGACGCCATTCTGTTTCACTCTGGCCGCTGAGGGGAATTGCCTCGGATTGGGCGGCCGTACCAACGCTTAGAAGCGCAATGGTGATGGCAGTATTTAGCAAAGTGGTTTTCATTGTCTTGTCCTAAGAATGGAAGCGAAGCGGGCCATCTCAGGGATGACCCGCCAACCTGTTTCAATGACCTTCGGCACTGAGGCGGGCCTCTTCTGGGGTCATTGGGGCGCGGTGCGGGAACTGCTCTACACGACCCATGTGCTGTTGCAGGATCTGCTGCATTGGCTGCACCACCCATAGACCTGGGTAGAGCGCCCCATACTTCTCGCCGGGATCGCGCATGACATTGTAGAAATCCATGCCCGGCAGACCGCCATGCCCCTCGGTGATGTGGATCTTGTGATCTTCGAAGCGGAAGGCTCCAAGCGTGTCGGCGCTGTAGTGAGCCATGAACTGGCGACGTCCGTGGCCTTCACCGTTCAGAAGAAGTGAAGTCTGATCCACACCGTCGGTGATCCGGTCGTCGGGTATCAGGTCCATCGCACCACCGATACGCGCAGCCGTGGTAAACCAATCGGTCACGTGCACAATATCCGTCGGATGCTGACCTGGCTCGATCATACCCGGCCACCAGGCCATTACTGGCACGCGCACACCACCTTCTAGTACGTCCCCTTTGGCACCACGCAGAAGCGTGTAACCGGCGGTTGGCCAGAAGGCGTACATTGGCCCGTTGTCGCTGGTCCAGACAACCAATGTATTCTCGGCAATGCCCTCAGCCTTCAGCGTCGTCAAAAGCTGATCGACATGCTGGTTATGCATCGCCATGAACGACGCTTGGCGATTGTTCTTGTCCACGTGATCGACGTCTGCAAACTCTTGGCTTGGCGCAATCTGCTGCGCGTAGGAAGCCCAGTAGATGTAAAAGGGATTCTCGTCGTTGGCGTGATCTTTTACGAATTGGGTGATCTGAGCGATGGACTCGTTTTCAAAGGCTTCTTGACGCTCGGGGGAAAGGTCACCTGCAACGCCTTCGATAGGAGTTCGTCCCTCACCCTTGCGACCGACATAGCCACCGATGGACAGGTCGATCCCTGTGAGTTCCTCGTACTGATCGTAGCCGGGGAAGTCAGCAAAAGGGAAAGTTCCGTTCGGGTCCTCGTATGAGGCTTGCCAGTAGTCCGGAGCACCGTTGAAGAGGCCATAGTAGGCATAGTCATAACCTTGATTCTCAGGCGCGTGTTCAGGCAGGTCACCGAGGTGCCATTTGCCCCACATGGCAGTGTTGTAACCTACCTCCGAAAGAATCTCGGCAGTGGTGACTTCTTCAGGAGAAAGCCCCTCCACCGAGCCAGGCCAAAGCACGCTCAAAAGGCCTGTGCGCACAGGGTGTCGACCGGTGTTGATCGCAATCCGTGTGGGCGTGCATGAGGGCTCAGCATAGCCCGACCAGAAGCGCATTCCTTCAAAGGCCATCTGGTCAAGAGCATCCGAGGGTGTTCCGCGGTGCTTACCACCACCTTGCCAACCCAGTTCGCCCCAGCCGACATCGTCGGTTAGAATGTATATGATGTTGGGCTTCTTGCCGAACTTAGCTTCCAGCTCAGCCAGCTTGGCGTCAATGGCTTCGTCTTCGGCAGCCCAAGCGGCAGCGTTACGTTCAGAATGAGCCATGTGCGGACCATCGGGTTCAATAGCAAGGGTAGATTGGACCCCGGCGAAGAACACGGCCGTAGTAAGCCCAAGTTTGTGGGGAAGATTCATCGTATTGCCTCCTAGAACTGAGCATGTCGGTGAGTTCGGGTCAATCGGAGCGTTGTTTTGCCAGGTCCGACAAACGTGCAAGTTCGTCTGCCAAAAGACGCGCATCTACTGCTTCAAGGGCGGAGAGCTCGGCATCTTCCATCGCAACCAACGCGAAGTCCAATGCCAGAGCTGCGTTTTGCTCAAGTTGCGCGGTGCAACGATCTGCGAGATGGGCATCGGCCCGTGTTTTGATTGAAACCAACTGCGCGCGCGCCATTTCGGAGCGCTTTGTTAGACGTTCGGCTAGGTCTTGCCAGGCCACTGCGATCTCGCTTTCAGTCGATTGAATGCGCGACTCCATTTGGCTTTGATGCCTTCGAAGAGTGTCTTTGAGCGCCTTGATACGCTGCTCGCGCCTGTCACCGGTTTCGGCGAAAAAGGCTTCTGCTCGCGCCTCGACGTCACCGATCAGAATCGACAAATCCGAGAGTCGTTCAGATAGTTTTGTCACTCCGGTTCCTTTCTATTTTGTTGTCCGGAAAGGCCGAAAACAAAGCTCTCCCGGCACCTGCCAAAGGGGTTCCGGCAGGTCTGCGCTTGGATCCTGATTTCAGTTGACTGGCTGTATTGCTGCCACCGGAGTTGCATAACGCATGCAATTAAATCAATATCTCAATTAGAATAACTAAAATTCTAAAAAGGAATTTTATAATTGGATCAGCTTTTTGCAATGAGCGCCTTTGTGCGAGTCGCCCAGACTAAGAGCTTCCAAGAAGCTGCAAGGCTGGAAGGTATGGCGCAGGGCACCATCAGCAAAAGGGTCGCAGCGTTGGAGAAACATCTCGGCACACAACTGCTGCGGCGCAACCAGCGCGGCATCACTCTAACTGCTTTGGGGGAGACCTATTTCGAGAGCTGCCTCCAAATCCTTGAAGACGTTGACGCGGCGGATTCCCGCATTCG
Organism: Ruegeria sp. BHSA123; assembly: GCF_059613425.1. Lineage (NCBI taxonomy): Bacteria > Pseudomonadati > Pseudomonadota > Alphaproteobacteria > Rhodobacterales > Roseobacteraceae > Ruegeria > Ruegeria sp. BHSA123. The sequence goes on from NZ_JBXWSL010000048.1 coordinate 14,080, forward strand.
AACCGATGCAGGAACACCCGCTGGCACAGTGCGCCTTTCCATGTCACCTGTTATGTCGCGCCTGGTGATCGCCCCGCTTCTGGTCGCGTTTTGTCGGGAATATCCCGAAATACGCGTCGCCTCGTTTCTGACCGAGGATCACATCGACATCATAGGTGAGGGTATTGATGTTGCTTTTCGCGCACGACACATGGAGGACTCAGCACTCGTTGCATCACGCCTATCCTCCAACCCTCTGATCCTGGCAGCTGCGCCTTCGTATCTGGAACAAGCGGGACGGCTGGATCAGCCCGAAGATTTGGCCAATCATAAATGTCTCGTATTCTCACGTATGCGCGCGACACAAACATGGCGTCTAACTAAAGGGCGCAAGGAGCGAGACGTAGTGGTGGCAGGCGGGTTTGCAGCCGATCAGGGCGACACGCTTGTTGAATATGCGAGAAACGGTGCCGGGATCGTAATGATGCCGGAGTGGGTGATGGCGAAAGAACTGGCAAGCGGACAGCTTGAGCGCGTTCTGCCAGAGTGGGAACCGCCAAACATCCCGCTGCACATCGTATTTTCTACCAGCGCGGCTGTACCCTTGCGCACGAGGCTGCTGATCGATTTCATCCGGCGCGAAGTGCGCAGCAAAGCTATACTCCCTCGCTGAGTGCCAGCACTGTTTTGATGCAGATCATGGTTGGAACACCAAAAGGAGCATCAATATCTGTTGCAAGGTGATGAGGTTACGGCCGAAAGGATGTGCATGAAATTCTCCGCCAGATGGAAAGCCGCCTTTGACGCTCGCGATAGGCAAGCATTTGAAGCCATGATTCACGACGACTTCGCATTTGTCCGCCATCAGCTTGGAAAAGACCTGCACAAGGCCGAAATGGTAAACATTTGGTCCGCTGACGGACCAAGGCCGGTACGCCGGAACTATCGCGTCGTCTATGAGAACGACGATATTCTCGTCACGCACCAGTTCATTGAATTTCCCAGCGGCGACAAGGAGTCAGTGATGGTGGTGATGCTGCTATCGGACGGACAGTTGTATCGGATGGAAACTGGCGCGACACCGATCGGGTGAGGCGGGTATATACTGGCGGATAACTGCGCGTGCTTTTTTGGGGGGCGATAATAAGGAGGGTATTGAATTAAAGGAACGCCCGCTTTGGGCTCGACCCGGTCATCCGAGTCTTTCGGTCAGAAATTGGATGCTTGAACGACCGCTTCTTCTTTCGTCCGGCTTTCTCTTTTGCACCCGCAGCAGCCTCCAGTCGCGCCTTCAGAGACGCGAGCCACAGTCGCGAACTGCAGATACCAGTCGTTCAAGCCGGAAAGCTGTACGTCGGCAAGGTCCGCAAACCAGACATTCAACCAAAAAACCTGAACGTCCGCTCCCGTATAAACCGAGCAACCTCCTGCATCTAAATAAAGAAGCAACTGCAGGAGTTTGATCCATGAAGTACCTGTCTGCCCTCGGCGTTCTCGTCGGGGGTTTTCTTTTGCACCCACCCCCCAAGGCTGTCTTGACGACGATGCTCTGGGTGGTGTCTCGGTCTCACCCCGCTGTCTCAGCTCTGGTTCTGTTGGCGGTCCTCTGGACGTGGAGGTCCGACGATGACTGAGCTGGAGCTGAACCCCGGTGACGTCGTGGTGGTCCGCGCCTTCGATGACGTTCCTGAACATCACTTCCGCGTGGAAGAGGTGTTCGAAGACTGCGTGACCGGCTTTGCGGTGACCGGTCCACTGGCTGGGTCCTACGGCGAACCGGATCGGGAGATGATCGTCCGGCTCGTCCCTGACGCCTAACGGCAATCCCTAACAATCAACACTGAAAGGAGGAGACCCATGTCTGCTCACATTCGCTATGCCTATCTGAAGGGCCATACGTGGTTGTTCAGACGCAACTATCCCGTTGACGTGGCTCTCGCGCTGGGCGCTCAGGCGTTAAAGCAGAGCCTCAAAACCGGGGATCGTAACACTGCCCGCGTCCGTGCCGCTGAAGTTAATGCCCGCTTCGAGACTCTGGTGGAGCAAGTCCGGGGTCAGGCAGAGGACGCCCTCTCTGCCACAGAGAGCACCGCTGACGTTCCCGATTGGGTTGACCAGCCAGAGTCGTCTCTCGTGCGTCTCCGGGCCACTCTGGAGGGCTCCGGGACAGTTCTGGAGCGGTCCAGCTTCGCCAGACCAACAGCGCCGGTGAAGGTGCCGGTTCGTGACCTGAGCCGCGCCTATCTGAACAAGCGCAGTAACGAACTAAGACCCAGCGGGTTCAAATCGGTCCGATACTCTGTCGGGTTATTCACCAGTCGCTTTGGTGACCAGTCAGTTTGCAGCCTGACCAGAGCAGACGGACGAGAGTTCCTGACGGCAATAGCCCAACTGTCTCCGATGATTGGCAAGTCGGAGCGGACCCGTGGGATGACCCTGGACCAACTGGTTGCGTACTCGTCTCGGGGAACGGTGACCATAACGGCCAGAACCCAGCGCCGTATCTGGTCTCAGGTCAATCACTTCCTCGACTGGGTGGTCTATGAGGGGCATCTGGAGACCAACCCGTTCCGGACGGTGCCCTTCGACCGTAAAATACGCCCTCAACCCTATGCGGTTCCGACTGACGATGAAGTGGTGGGATTGCTGGGAGCCAAAGACCGAGAATTGCATTCGGTTCTGCTAACCTGCCTGCTATCAGGAATGCGAGCGGGGGAAGCGGTTGGGCTGCTCCGGGAAGACCTCGTGGCCAAGGGCAATCTCGGTTGCTTCGTGCATGTTCGACCTAACCGACTGCGACTGCTGAAGACCGACGCCGCTGAACGACTGGTTCCGGTGCATCCAGTGCTGGATGAGACGTTCCGACAGCTACCGTCATCTGGCCCGCTGTTCCCTGACCTGACTGTCGCGCAGGTGACCAAGGGGTTCGCGAGACTGCGCCGACGGCTGGAGCTTGATCGACCGGGGCTGGTGTTTCACTCGACCCGCAAGTGGTTCATCACCCAGTGCGAGCGAACCGGTGTTCCTGAGCACTTCACGGCCTCTCTGGTCGGCCATAAATCGGCCCGGTCAGAGAATGGGATCACCTACGGGATTTACTCGGCTGGCATCAGTGACGAACAACGCCGGTCGATCGTGGATCAGATAAGACTCCCGTTATGACGTTCCCCGACATTGACGCGTTCGAGGAACGGGCGGCCATTGCTGAATACGATGGCGGCTGTTCCCGTCGGGAAGCTGAGAACCTCGCGGCTCGGGCTCAGGGGTTCCGTGATGCCGAAGCCTACTGGCAGTGGCTGGCTGACTATGTCGTCCAGCGGCGACCACCCTCGTAAACCTATCCCTCGGCGGCCCTTAGCGGGTTGCCGGGGGGGTGTTAAGTTTGATTTTTTTCTTGCCGCTTCGAAATTACGCGGCGAGAATGGGTCGGAAAATAGCGATAATTTAGTTGGTTACGTAGTTGAGATTAGAGGTTTGCAATGAAGGTTAGAGGAATAGCGGGCGATACTGGCGAGGCGGTCACTCAGGAAATATCCGATGTTTCAGCCGAAGAAATCCAATCGATGGCATCATTGGGCTTATCGTCTGGAGAACTGAAGGCAAAGATCGACAATTTAGCAATATCGGCTGATACAAAGGTACTTCTGTTTCAGGTTGCGTCGAAAGTAATCCGCGTGGGGGAGACTGTCGTTAAAATTGGCCAAAAGATCCTCGAACTGGTCATGAAGATTGTCGAGAGCTATCCGAATTCTACTTTTGGTTTGGTTTTCGGCGCGATCGCTGGCGCATTGATCGGTGCTGTTCCTATTATTGGAGTGGTTCTGGGCCCACTCGTAACACCCATTCTAGCGGCATTGGGTTTGATGCTTGGAGCTAAGCAGGACTTCGTGGACAAAGCGCTGGAAGCACGTATTAGAGAGGCTCAAGCCTTCTTCGACCCGTTGAAGGGCGGCTTGTAGATGGACGTTTCAAGATCGACTTCTTCGTTAATTAGAGAGGCTAATCAGGTTATTGCGGACCCTATGCGGTTCAAGGCTCGATTGGAGATTGGCGAGGCTGCCTACACCTCTCTGTTGGTGAGAAGTATGGCGGCTGAAGCATGGGGCGTGGCGGGTATGTCTGCTGCCGGAGCCGCAGCAGCAGGCAGCAGCGTAGTGGCCAACGCGTTTTTTGGCGCTACGGGTATCATGGGGCTGATAGCGACGGCGGCTACACCCATCGGATGGATTGTAGCGGCTGGAGTTGTAGCCGGTGGTTCGAGTTTCGGTATTATCAAGTTAATGAAGGGGCTTGATAGCGAACGGGTCGAAGTAATACCGAAATTCATCAATACACCTTTGGATGTCCTCGCTGTGGGATTGTTCGACTTAGCTGCGCCATTGGTGCTCAAGATCGCAGCTGCCGATGGATCAGTTACAGCTGAGGAACGTGAAGTTATTTGCGCTTACTTTATCGAGGATTGGGGATACGATCCGAGTTATGTGCATCCTGCCTTGGACTACTTTCAAGAAAGTTTAGACCAGTTTACACTGCAGGAACTCACCGAAAGCTTCCGGAAGTTCACGTTGGAAAGCAAAGACTGCAATCACAAGATAGTTCGTGAACGATTTCTTGCGTTGCTAACGGATATAGCGAGTGCTGATGGGCAAATCCACGAGATGGAAGAACTGGCCATTCAGCATGTGTCAGACTGCTTGCCCAAAGACCCGTGGTTCAAGATGCCGCAGTTTCGGACGAGGGTGGATTGAACGACCGCTCCACCCCACTCCCCCACACCTGCCAGCACCAGCACCACCACCCGTCAGCCCCTGGAACGCCTCGTCAGCGGTCCAGTCCTGCGCCAGTGAACGGTCTCGTTAGCTCCTGTCGGCACCTGCCAGCGGCTCTCCAGCGGTCTCGTAACGGGTCTCTCTAGCGGTAAAATACCCGTCGCTTAGCTCAGCAAAATGCCCCCGAAACCGCCCCAGTTTCTCGGGCTTCGCTGAAAAGCCCATAGGTTTCATCGGTCGGCAAGGATTCCTACCACCCCAGCCAGATCATCAGAACATGAAACGACGACAGGACCTTGGGTCACCTATACCCGAGAAATGCCCCCGTTTATGCCCCAGTGGTTTCGGGTGTTCTGACACCCTTTGACCTCTCCTCTTTCCTAACCTCTAGCGGGGGTTCTATGGG
>NZ_JBXWSL010000049.1:0-19094 GCF_059613425.1 Ruegeria sp. BHSA123
GCAGGATACCACCTGCAATGAGTCCGCCAGGCGTTTTCATCAGGGTCAAAAGCGTTGAGGCTAGACTGAGTGCCAGAAGCACCAGCCATGCGCTGGTGAGCGAGTTCGGACGCCTCCGGCGGGAGTATTTAGCAAAAGATGAAATTGCCGACATCTTGGTTATCCCAGAAGATAAATCACGGGAAACAGCAGGATCCAGACCAGATCGACCATGTGCCAGAACTGTGCGCCCGCTTCGATGTTACGAGGATCATCGCGCCACGCGACCAGCAACAGGATACCCACCCCGGCCAGAACATGCGCCGCGTGAAACCCCGTCAACAGGTAGTAGAACATGAAAAACGGGTGGGTTTCATAGGTAATGCCTTGCCCCGCCTTTCCAGCGTATTCCACGCTTTTGACAACCAGGAATGCAATCCCAAGTACAGCCGCACCTGTCAGGGCCAGCCTGGCCTTGAACCGGAATGCTGCGCGGCGCCAGTTCAGGGCCTGTGCGGCCAGATAACCAGATGTGACCAGTATTGCAGTATTGAAGGCTGCCCCTGTTCGATAAAGATGCGACTGCGCCTCGGCAAAGCCTGCGGGGTCGGTCAGGCGAACGCCCATGAACGCGATCAGCCCGGCACCAAAAACCAGCAGCTCACTGATAATCAGAACCCACATCAGCAATTCGCCCGGAAGCTCGTCGATGAAAGAGGTTTCGCTCATGCTCCGACCAGTTGGCGGTAGATCTGCGGTAGGGCCATGGTCAGGCGGTGTGGGTCAGGGATAACCGCAAACCCACCCTGTCCGAACATGCGCGGGAACCAGCTTTTGCCAGTTTTGTCGATGGTAACGCCAAAAACCGATTGCCCGGCGCGGCGTGCTTCGCGCACGGCCATGCAGGTGTCTTCAATACCGTGGCGCCCTTCGTAATGGTCAAGGTCATTGGGTTTGCCATCGGTGATCACCAGCAACAGGCGGCGTTTGCGGGTCTGGCTTGCCAGATCCTTTGAACAGTGGCGGATCGCGGCCCCAAGTCGTGTGTAATGACCGGGTCGCAGCGATGCGATACGTTGTTCAACTTTGGCACCCATCGGTTCATCAAACCGTTTGCATCGCTGGATATAGACGCGCTGACGTTTCAGCGAACTGAAGGCATGAATGGCGAAATCGTCGCCGCAGGCGTTCAGGCCCCAGGCCAAAGCGGCCAGAGCTTCACGTTCAATGTCGATCACGGCGCGACCGGTTACGGCACTTTCAGTGGAACGGCTGACATCCAGCAGGATCGAGACTGCCAGGTCGCGCGCCTCGGGGCGGGATTGTTGCCAAATGCGGTCGTTGCTTTCGCCACTGGCCATGCGGTCAGTTTCGGCACGCACGGCGGCTTCGATATCCAGCTGGTCACCATCAAGATGGCCGCGTGTCATCACACGACCGGGGCGCAGCGCCTCGAACTGGCGTTTGACCGCGCGGATGCGGCGAGCGGTGGCTGGGTCCTTGCCAAACGCGGCAGCATCGTCGCGGATATCTGCATCCGACAGCAGGACGTTGACGTGATCTGGCAGATACCGGCCCGAGCGCACGTCCCATTCGGGATAGAGGATGCGGCCGGACAGACGCTCGCGGTTCACATCCTCGGGTGCCAGATCAAGGTGCAGCTTCAGCCGCGTTGGGGGGGCTTTTGATATCTGACCCAGGCCAATCTCTTCCTGATCATCGGCCGCTTTCTTGGCGTTGTCGGGATCGTCATCGTCGATGCGGCGGTTGATGTTCAGGAACTCGGCCCAGCTGAGGATGGCTTCGAACTTGTGCAGGATGAAACTGTCGCTGCGCTCGGCTTGATCCGATTTGCGACGGCGGGCGCGGTGGGTTTTCTCGCCGGATTCCTCGGGCGGACCTTCGGTTTCGGGGTTTTCCACCTCGTTATGTTCGGAAAAGCCAACCGCGCGCAGTTCGGGCCATAGGGGAACCGGGCGCATAGGCTGATAGCCGCGGGGGGCGATCAGGTCCTCGTCCAGTGTCAGAAGCTGCTCGGCTTTCGCCGACAGCGGTTGAGGGTCACCCAGCCTATGTTGGATAAGTTCTTCGACTGCCGCCTCAACCGGTGGCAAGTTGGGGATATCGCGCTGATGCAGCACGCCCTTGCAAAGCTCGGTATATAGCGGGCGCAGGCCGGGGGCGTCGTCCAGGGTCGCATCAACCATGCTCTGCGCGGCGATCAGCGCGCGCAAGTCGGCGCGCAGCGGATCGTCTTCATCAATTCGCGTTCCGGCATGGGCAGCCGCAGCGGCCAGCCAGACATACAGCGCGCCGTTTGCTTCGCGGGCTGGAAAAACCGCCAGCCGGTCCGGTAGGCGCAGAACTTCACCGTCGAACGAGGCGCGTGGCATCAGTTCTGCCTCTGTCGCCAGACGACGACGCCAACCCAGACGGTGGTGTGAAACCTCGGGCGAGACCGGGCGCAATTCTACGCCCGGACCACCGCCCAGCCCTCGAAAGAGGACGGCCAGCCGCCCCGCGACCTCAGAGAGGTCGACCGCGGCTCCATCGTGCACCAGGGGTGCATCGAGGCGGCTGGCAAGGGTGTGCCACAGTTTCCCGATCGTTTCTTCGGGTTCCCATGGCTCAAAATCGATCTTGACCATCGGCCGGCCTCACCCAAAGACAGCCGTAACAAGATCGAGGAGCCCGCGTTTGATATCCTCGTCATCTGTCAGAGGTTCGATCATGGCGGCAAGGATGGCACGGTCGGTGGACATGCCTTGTGCGATCAGTGTCGCGGCATAAACAACCAGTCGGGTGGAAACACCTTCCTCAAGATCCTGACCCTTGAGCCCGCGCAACTTACCCGCCAGCCGCACCAGCGGCTTGCAACGTTCCAGCGGCAGACCGCTTTCCTGTGCAACCACTTCGGCTTCCATCTGCGCGGACGGGAAATCGAACTCCAAAGAGATGAAGCGTTGCCGAGTCGAAGGTTTCAGGGTTTTCAGGATATTCTGGTAACCGGGGTTGTACGACGCCACCAGCATGAAGCCAGGTGCGGCCTCAAGCTCTTCGCCGGTGCGGTCGATTGGCAGGATGCGCCGGTCATCGGTCAGCGGGTGCAGAACGACAGTGACGTCTTTACGGGCCTCGACCACCTCGTCAAGGTAGCAAATCGCCCCTTCGCGCACTGCGCGGGTGAGCGGGCCATCGACCCAGACGGTTTCCCCGCCTTTCAGCAGATAACGGCCAATCAGGTCGGCAGCCGCCAGATCATCATGGCAGGCGACGGTATAAAGCGGGCGGCCAAGTTTTGCGGCCATGTGGGCCACAAAGCGGGTCTTTCCGCAGCCCGTCGGACCTTTCAGCAGAACTGGCAAGTCGTTGTTATAAGCCGCGGTGAACACATCGCATTCATCGCCTTGGGGCAGGTAGAAGGGGGCGTTTGCCGCCCCCTCTTTCAGTTTTATGGAGCCATCCATATCCATTACTCCGCGGGGGTTTCAGCGGCGCCGGGTTCAATAACTTCTTTCCGGGGAACCCAGATCGAATAGATGAACAGCAGCGCACCAAGGACCACGACGATACCGGAACCCAGACGCATCCAGTAGAAGATTGCGATCTGGTCTTGTACGTCCATGAAGTAATCTCCGACCACACGTTGCATGTGCGTCTGCACGGTTCCGCCGAAGGTCAGCACGAAGGTCATAAAGACCATACCGCTGGTCATCAGCCAGAACGATCCCATGTTCAGCACCTGATTGTAAGGATCACGGTTCTTGAGGATCGGCATCGCATAGCTGAAGATCGCCAGGTTGAGGCAGACATAGGCACCGTAGAAGGCCAGGTGACCGTGGGCCGCAGTGATCTGTGTGCCGTGGGTATAATAGTTCACCCCGTGCAGCGTATGCAGGAAGCCCCAGACGCCGGCACCAAAGAAGGCAAGCGTTGCACATCCCAGAGACCATAGCAGAGCGGCCTTGTTGGGATGGTCACGACGGCCCTTCCAGACCATGACGAAGGCAAAGGCCATCATTGCGAAGAACGGGATCACCTCGAGGCTTGAGAAGATCGACCCAATCCACTGCCAGTAACCGGGGGTACCGATCCAATAGTAGTGGTGACCTGTTCCAAGAATGCCCGAGAACAGCGCGGCGGCGACAATGACATAGAGCCATTTTTCAACCACCTCACGGTCCACACCAGTCAGCTTCAGCATCAGGTAGGCCAGAATTGAGGCCATGATCAGTTCCCACACACCTTCGACCCACAGGTGGACAACATACCACCAGTATTGCTTGTCCAGGGACAGGTTGCCCGGGTTGTAGAAGGCAAACAGGAACAGCAGCGCCAGACCCCACAGGCCCAACAACAGGATATTGGTGATTGCAGTCTTCTTGCCCTTCAGAACGGTCATCGACACGTTGTAAAGGAACATCAGCGCGGCGACGACGATACCGGCCTTGACCCATTTGGGTTGCTCAAGGAACTCGCGCCCTTCTTTGCCCAGCAGCCAGTTGCCTTCGAACAGGTTGAAGACATAGGTCAGAACCACGCCCAACGTACCGACCACAAGGATGATCAGCTGCAGATAAGCCAACTTGGGCGAATGGATTTCACGCTCGGCTTCTTCCGGAATAAGGAAGTAGGCTGCACCGAAGAAGCCCAGTATCAACCAGACGATCAGCGCGTTGGTGTGCAGCATCCGCACGATGTTGAACGGCAGAAGCTCGCTCAGGAAGTTCGGGAATACATAGATGAAGCCGGCCAGCAGGCCGCCGATCACCTGTATCGCGAACAGTGCCATGGCTACCGCAAAGTAGGCATAGGCGATTTTTTGGGATTCGTATTTCATTGCTCCATTCCCCTTCTCAGCCAGCCTCGTTGGGCGGCCAGTCCTGAGCGTCGATATTGTCCGTCCAGATCAGGAAGTTGGTCAGATCCCGGATCTCTTCGTCGCTGAGGTTGAATTGCGGCATCTGCCGACGACCGGGAATGCCGGTGGGTTGTGCCTCCATCCAGCCCTTGAGGGATTCAAAGGCCGATTCCGGGTCGTCCAACACGCCCCAACGTGTCATCACATTGCCGACCTCAGGGGCAAAGTACGCCCCTTCACCAAGGATCGTGTGACAGTTGATACAGGCGTGTTTTTCCCAAACATGTTTACCCCGAACCACACTTTCGTCGAGCTTCGCGGCATTTTCAGAATTGACGATATACAGGTGTGAATGGGCTGATAGAGCCAGAAAGATGAGGATGAAGAACAGTGACCCGCCATAGAAAATATTGCGAGCCATGCTCTTTGTCATGACTTCTCGCATCGCGCTCTCCTTTGCGCAGATTAGCTAGTACAGGCAACATGACGTGCGGGTCACAGGGCTGCCTTAACGAAAGTCAAGACTTCTAAAGTATCCTCAGGAACGAGATCAGACATCCGCAAACAGCTAAAATAACGAAATGACCTTGGGGTTGCCTTTAAATCTGAGGCAATTGTGAACACTTTCGCGTCGACTTTTTGACATGAAGAACCTATTCAACCACCTGAGAAAATGGTGAAAAATTCCGTTTCAAAGATTGATGGGTGAAAATGGCGAACTATTCCTATATCGGTTATACCCCTGCTGTAATCACGGTGAATACGATTGGGCCGGACACGGTTACGTTGGATGTCAATTTTGATCCCGACACGGATCGTCGTTTGTTTAGTGTGACTGACGCAGCCGGTGGTTTTATTCAAAACGGAGGTGGAGCACCTGTTGTCGATACAGGGGATGTTTTCAACGGTGACCGCTTTGACGACGAAGACGGCGATGACCTGACGCAGACCGGTACTATCACCACCCTCGATGGTTCGACCACCTTTTTAAGCGGCCCAATATACTTAGAAGAATCGTACGTGCTGTCCAAACCAGGCGGAGGCACAATTACTGTATATCGCGTCGAAGTTGACGGCATATTGGGCGGCTATATTACCTCTGAACCTCTTGTGCCCGGCACGACCTACTCGATGAACATCGTGAATGTCACGCCGACCAATGCGCCCGACACAACTGACCCTGCTGCCATCATTGACGTGCCGTGCTTTGCTGCCGGAACACTTATCATGACGCCAGAAGGTCCGATGCCCATCGAGGATCTGAAGGTGGGTGACATGGTCGTCACTGCGGACAATGGACCGCAACACATACGTTGGATCGGAACGCGAAACCTATCGCATGAAGAGCTGGTGAAAAAACCCAAGCTGCTTCCAATCCTCATCAAGGCCGGGGCCTTGGGGTGTGACTTGCCAAAACGCGACCTGCTTGTTTCGCCACAGCACCGCATGCTGGTTCGATCCCGAATCGCCGTCAGAATGTTTGACGCAGAGGAAATCCTGGTCCCCGCTCGTATTCTTGCCGCCAGCCCTGGTATCAGCGTTGCAGATGACACCGTGTCAGTCACATATTTCCATCTTTTGTTCGACCGCCATGAAATCATCTACGCAGAAGGTGCCCAGTCAGAAAGCCTTTTTGTCGGCGCACAGGCTCTGTCCAGCGTTCCCCCAGAAGCAAGGGCGGAAATCTTCGACCTGTTTCCGGAACTTGAGACCCCAAGGTACGTTCCTCAAGCTGTGCGGCACATACCTGAAAACGGAAGACGCGCGCGTGCGCTCGTGTCCCGCCATGTAAAGAACGAACGCCCCTTGATATTCTGAATAGCAATACGCGGTTAAGGTTCCGTGTCAGCCGTGCTTCGCTGCGCGCGGCCCTGTCAGCGCAGGCCACATGGCAAACAGGTACAACCCGATTGCGGCAATCCATAACCCGTCAGCCGTCAGCATGGCCGTCATATATCCACCTGCCAGCCCGGACCCCAACCAGCGGACCAAAGCCGCCGCCGCCATCAGCCCATATCCGACCGCCATTGGCGACGGTGCAACAAGGGGCCGGCCGCTGTGGCCAAGGGCGGCGCGGCTCATGACGGCAAGGGTCATGCCACCAACGCACCCGATCCCCAAAATGTGAAGCGCGCCGATCTCATTACCATATCCGACGACGGCAGACCCCCACAGCAACAACCCAAGGGCCAGCATCATCAGGCCCAGGTGCAAAGCAATCAGGATCGGCTGCCGCAGCGCCCAACCCGCTCTCCACCGTGCCATGCGCATCAGTTGGGCGCCGCCCAACAGCAACGCGCAGATACCCGCCAAGGAAACACTACCCAAGGTCAGCACCAACAACGGCAGCATAAGGGCAAGCGCCATCACGGCCTTTTCCAGCACCGCGTTTGAAACCGGCCACAGGGCTTCGGGCACACCGTCGCGTTTCATTGCATTGCGCGTAAAGGCTGGAGTGATACGCCCCCCCAGTATCGCTATCATTGAACACAAGGTCAGCAGCCCTGCGCGCACCCCGGTATTCAACGTGTCTGTGGTGAGTCCAATCCATTCCAGATGAACCATCAGGTTGGCCACCCATACCAAACTCAGAAGATAAATAAATATCATGTTCTGTGGCTTGGGCCTGCGTACCAGCTGGCTGGCAATTTTCAGGACAAGAATTGGAACAAAGCTCAGGTCGATAATTGCGACGGTAGTCGGAGAGAGCGACCCTGATAACCACACAGCCAGCCGCCCCGCCATCCAGATCAGCGCTACGACCGTGACAAAACGCGCCCGCACTTCGGGCGTCCCGGTCCAGTTCGGAACTGCCGTCAGAAAGAACCCACCCAGCGCTGCTGTTGCATAGCCAAAAATCATCTCATGGGCATGCCACATAACCGGGGGCATTCCATAACTTTGCTCGTCATAAGGTAAAAGCCCATCCAGTGAGGCCAGCCAAATACCCCAGGCGACACCAGCAAATACGCCATAAAGACCGGCGGAAAGGAAAAATACCCGAAATCCTTCGCTGAAAATGCGCGATATTGCAGATGACATGCCTGCTCTCCATGGCCCATCTCGTCCTTCAACAAGCAGTACTGTCCGACGGGATTGGGGCACTTAACCGAAATCAAGACGTCAAAAACATGTGCGAAAAAAACAGGTTTTATTGCTGAAATCTGCACCTGGTTTTTGTCCAAAGAACGAAGTTAGCGCCGCGCCCGTTGACTTTGGTCAAGGATGACAATCCCGTGATGGATCAGTCTCCGCATTGCCTCACCACGCAAATGGAGAGTGATCATGTCACTTGGAATCAGCTACAACAAGACCGGCCGCGCTTTTGGGGTCGGATTGGCAATGTTGTTGGGCAGCGTCGCTGCTCCAGCTTTTGCCGACGAGCCAACACTTAGCGACGAAGCCTTTGAAGCTTCGAAACAACTGTACTTTGAACAATGTGCAGGCTGCCACGGGGTTTTGCGCAAAGGCGCTACCGGTAAAAACCTGGAACCGCATTGGAAGAAGACCGCAGCCGACGGCACCGTAACCGAAGGCGGCACCCTGAAACTGGGTCAGGAACGCCTTGAGAAAATCATCGCCTGGGGAACTGAAGGCGGGATGAACAACTTCTCGGACATCATGTCTGAGCAGGAAATCAAGGATATGGCGACATACATCATGATGGAGGCCCCAAAGCCGCCTGAAATGTCGCTGGAACAGATGAAGGCAACCCGCAAGGTCTACGTCGAAGAAGCGGACTATCCGACCGAACCGCTGCACGGCCGCAACTGGGAAAACTTCTTTGTCGTCATCGAACGTGACGTCGGCAAGGTTGCAGTCATTGACGGCGACACGAAAGAAGTGCTGACGCATATTCCGACCGGCTATGCCGTGCACGTCCTGAAGGCTTCGGAGCATCACAACATCACCGAACCCGAAACGCCGGGCCGTTTCTGGTATACAATGGGCCGTGACGGCAAGATGACCAAGATCGACCTCTGGCAGACGCCGGACAAGATGCTGGTTTCGGAAGTCAAGATCGCCTATGACGCGCGCGATGTCGCCGTGTCCGGTGACGGCAAATACGTCATCGGCGGTGGGTACTGGCCGCCTCACTTTGCAATCGTTGACGCGCAGACCATGGAGCCGGTCAAAGTCGTATCGACCCGTGGCACCAACGTAGATGGCGAGTATGTGGAAGAAGCCCGTGTGGCCGCTATCTACACCACGCCGAACGAACCCACCTGGATCGTTGCCGTGAAAGAGCTGGGGCAGCTCTGGCAGGTTGACTACACCGACCTCGACAACTTGCGGATCGACAAGATCAACTCGGCCAAATTCCTGCATGACGGGTTCTTCGACCCGACAGGCCGGTACTTCCAAATCGCGGCTAACGCATCGAACAAGATGGTCGTTGTCGATACTGAAACGCACAAGCTTGAGGCGATGATCGACACCGCTGCCCTGCCGCACCCCGGCCCGGGCGCGAACTGGATTGACCCAAACTGCGGACCTGTGGCGGGCACAACCCACCTGGGTGTCGGTACCGTGACAGTCTGGGGCAACGACCCAGAAGGTCATCCGGATCAGGCCTGGAAAACCTGTTACGAGGTGGAAACCGACGGCCCCGGCCTGTTTGTCCGCACCCACCCGAACTCGGATTACATCTGGGCTGATCAGACCAAACACCCCGAGCCGGAAATTCAGCAATCGGTTCAGGTCATCTCGAAAGAGACCGGCGAGATCGTGAAAACCATCCAGATCACCGAAGACGAAGGCAGTGCCGCTGTTCACTTCGAATTCAACGCCGATGGTACCGAGGTCTGGGTTTCCAAGTGGAACCTGTCGGACTCGAAGGAACCCAACGGTCAGATTGTGATCTTCGACGCCAAGACATTGGAAGAGATCGGTCGGATTGACGGACTTTACGCCCCGACCGGCAAATTCAATGTCTACAACCGGTCGAACCACGTCACCTGACGGGTTCGCAACCTAAACCGGAAAGGGCGGGCCCCTCGCCCGCCCTTTCCTCGTTTGACAGATCCGCCAAACTCACCGGCCTGCCACCTAAGGCCAGAAAAGACAGCCAAAACGGAGCCCGGATATGACTTCCGAACCGGATAAGAAAAAACCGATCTGGCGCCGGTATTTCCTGTGGGGAATGCCCGTGGCCGGTATTGCTGCGGCTTTCGCCGCCGGCATCATCTTCTGGGGTGGGTTCAACACCGCCATGGAAGCCACGAATACCAAGGAATTCTGTGTCTCGTGCCACGAGATGCGAGATTTTGTTTATGCGGAATACCAGGGCACGATCCACGACGTGAACCGGTCGGGCGTTGGTGCGGTCTGCTCGGACTGTCACGTACCCAAGGACTGGACCCACAAAATCATCCGCAAAATAAAAGCCTCGAAAGAGCTTTATGGAAAGATGGTCGGCACCATCAACACCCGCGAGAAATTTGAAGCCAAGCGCATTCATCTTGCCATGAATGAGTGGGAGAGGATGAAATCGACGGACTCGCGTGAATGTCGAAACTGCCATGACTTTGAATCGATGATGCCCGAATTCCAGCGTCCCCGTGCGCGTCAGCAGCACCTGAACGCAATGGAAACCGGTCAGACCTGTATCGACTGCCACAAGGGCATTGCCCACTCGAACATCCGAGACCGCGCAACCGACGAGTATCTGGAGGAGCTTGAGGCGCCAAATCCGGCCTTCATCCGACAAATACCGCCAGAATACCTTGCCAGTCTTGAGCGGATCGAAGCCAAGGAAGCTGCCGAGGCCGAGGCTGAGAAAGCTGCAAAGAAAGCCCAGCAGGAGGCCGTTCAGGCCCAGATTGCGGCAGCAGTTGACGCGGCTGTCGCGGAAGAGCGGGCAACGGCTGCAACCGATGGTTCGACAACACCTGCCGGCAGTGAAAGCGGCGATGTCGGTGGCAACATCGAATGGAATGCGGTGGCCAGTGCGGAACTGAAACTGTTCTATCCAGGCCAGGCGTCCTTTGAATGGGTGCAGAACGGAAAAACCCATGGCGGGGCCCGTCCGCTGACCAAAGGTGGCGATCAATGTTCGACCTGTCATGCCAAGGAACTGGATGCGATTGGTAACAAGATCGTTGCTGGTGGCGAGCTGGAACCCACTCCGATCCCCGGCAAACGCGGTGTGATCGACGCAACCGTTCAGGCGGCACATGATGACGAAAACCTGTACATCCGTCTGCAATGGCCGGATTCAGGGCACAACCCTGCTCCGTTTGTTGATGGCGGCAAAATGGACCCCGAAAACCAAATCAAGGTCGCAATGATGATCACCGGAACCGGCATCGAGCTGGGCGATCAGGTCGGGTGCTGGGCGTCGTGCCACGCCGACAACACCTATATGCCCTTTGCGCCTGAGGCGGATGCAATTGCCGCAAACGGGGATGTTTCCGGTCGCCTGACCGCTCAGGACACCGTGACCAAGTACCTCAGCGAAAGCCGCACCGAGATCGAAATCAAAGGCAGGGGCGGCAAGGCTTTGGGCGGTTGGGACAAGTTGCAGGCCGCAGAACAGATCGAAGAGTATCTGGCTGATGGCACCTATCTTGACCTGATGCGTGTCTACGCGGACGGCAGCGCTACAAATGGCTATCTGCTGGAACAGCGTGTGGTCAATGATGGTGAGATCGCGGCCTCGGCAAACCTGTCAGGTGGCGTGTGGACTGTTGTCTTCACACGTCCGCTGAACTCGGGCGCGCCGGGCGACATTCCACTGGAGGCAGGCCGGACCTATACCGTCGGTTTTGCCATTCATGACGATTTCGCCAACGCAAGGTTCCATCACGTGACGCTGAACACCAGCCTTGCGCTGGATGATGACAGCGCGCTTATCAACGTGGTCAAGCAATAACAGTTTGGGGCCGGTTCACCCGGCCCCAAACACCTTGGAAAGGAGACATGGACCATGAAACCCCACCGCCTTCTTCCCGCGCTGCTGCTTCTTGCCGCGCCAGCCTGGTCAGATGAAACCGCCGAAATCTGTGCTGAAGCCGAAGAGCGTTATGTCGAGCTGTTCGGACACCCCTCGGCCTCGGTCGAGGACGCCAAGGTGGTTTTGATGTACAACTACAATTTCTGCCCGTTCGAACTGACCGTAAAGGCAGGTACAACTGTCCGATGGGTGAACGTCGACAAGCGCACCAGCCACAGTGTGTTGCTCAAAGATGGCAGCGAACCCGAAAGCGACCGGCTGTTCCCGGAAGAAACGGTTGAAATAACCTTCCTGACACCGGGCCCTCAGGATTATCTCTGCGGGCCCCATTGGGAGACACAGAACATGATCGGGATGATCACTGTCGAGCCCTGATCTGAGCTATTCCTACAGGCTGAAAACGGAGCGCGGGCGCAAATCCCGCGCTCCTTAACTTATGTCAAGGAGGTTGGTTTTCGATTGCGCCAATCTGCCCTCATGACACGCCCGGCCTACCCAGCAACGTCCCGCAAAAGCATTGGACTCGCGCAGGAAACCCCGGGTTTCGAAGACATTCAGACCCAGCGAGTTTGAACATGAGCGGTAAGGTTTTTCTGATAGGTGCAGGCCCCGGCGACCCTGAACTAATGACGCTGCGTGCCCTGCGAATGCTGCAGGAAGCAGATGTGGTGGTCTATGACAGACTGGTGTCTGCCGACATCCTGAATCTGCACGCCGAAGGCGCGCGGCTGATCCCTGTTGGGAAAGCGCCCAAATGCCACACCGTCCCACAGGACCGGATCAACGAAATCCTTCTGGAAGAGGCCAGCGCAGGTCACACGGTCGCCCGTCTGAAAGGTGGCGATCCGATGATCTTTGGCCGCGGCTCGGAAGAAGCCGCTTATCTGATGGCCCATGGCGTGGCGGTCGAATACGCACCGGGGATAACGGCGGCGCAGGGCGCGTCCTGCTCGACCGGCGTGCCGCTGACCCATCGCGGTCTGGCCACCTCGGTTCAATATGTCACCGGACACCGGCAGGCAGACAAAGTGCTGGATCTGGACTGGAAACGCCTGGCCGACCCAGACACGACGCTGGTGGTCTATATGGGAGTGGCCAACATCGGCCAGATCGCCATGGGACTGATGACCGAAAACCTGCCGGGATCGACGCCGGTTCTGGCCATCGGAAATGCAACGACACCTGATGAAAGCCGCCTGGTTTCACGGCTGGACCAATTGGCCAACGACGTGCGCACCTCCGGGCTGAAGGCGCCAACGCTTTTCATCATCGGCAAGGTTGTTTCACTTTATGCCGAACAGCCCGTGGCGGACATTCTGGAACGGGCCCATGGCTAAGCTGGGGTGCAGAAAACATGTGCCGTGCCCCGCGCCGAACAGAAATGTGCCTGGCCGCACGGGGTGGGTCGCCCGAACCTTTCTGACAACTGCGGTTCTGGCTGCAACGTCCGCCTTTGCTGCCGATGTTATTGATCCCAACGCACTGAAAAGACTTGTGCATCAGGATTGCGGTTCGTGCCATGGGCTGTCGCTGAAAGGCGGCCTGGGGCCCGATCTGCGCTCGAAAACACTGGAGCATTATGACGCCGAGGTTTTGACCGGCGTCATCCTTGACGGCATCCCCGATACGGCGATGCCCCCGTGGCGGCCTCTGATCAGCGAAGAAGAGGCCGAATGGATTGCCCGATACCTGCTGGAACAGGAGGCACGATGAAATACCTTATCCTCAGCCTTGCGGCGACATTGATGATGACCGCGGCCCAGGCCGAGCCGATGGCGACAGGAGACCTTGGGCTGGTGATCGAACGTGCCAGCGGATCGGTCCTGTTGGTGGACCAGTCCGACCGTGCCGCTCTGGCCCGGATAGAAGGATTGGGCGACTTGTCCCACGCCTCGTTGGTCTATTCACCGGATGAACGTTTTGCTTATGTCTTTGGCCGCGACGGTGGCCTGACCAAGGTTGACATTGTCACCCGCCAGATCGTGAACCGCGTTGTGCAGTCCGGAAACGCCATTGGCGGCGCGATCTCGGACGATGGTACGCTTGTGGCGGTATCGAATTACGAACCCGGCGGTGTGCGCGTGTTTGATGCGCAAACGCTGGAGATGGTGGCTGACATTCCCACTGGCAGCAAAACGATTGGTCTGGTCGACGCGCCGGGCCGCCGCTTCGTTTTCACCATGTGGGACACGGGCGAAACATGGATCGCGGATTTTGCACAGGGGGCGCCTGAGATCACCAGGATCACCGATATCGGCAAGAACCCCTATGACGCGCTGATCACTGCCAATGGCCGCACCTATATCGCCGGCCTGTTTGGCGAGGATGGCCTGACCGCGCTTGACCTGTGGTCCGACAACCCGGAACCGATCCGCGTTCTGCCCGGCTATGGCCGTGGTCAGGAGGAAATGCCGGTCTACAAGATGCCCCATCTGGAAGGTTGGGCGCTGACAGGGTCCGAATTCGTCTTGCCCGCCGTTGGCCACCATGAGGTTTTGTGGGTAGACGCCGCCACTCTGACCGAGACCGGACGCACACAAACCCACGGACAGCCGGTCTTTGCCATGGCCCGCCCGGACGGGCGACAGGTGTGGGTTAACTTTGCCCACCCGCTGAACGATACCATTCAGGTCATCGATACTGTCAGCAAACAGATAATTCACGAGTTCAAGCCCGGCCCGGCCGTTTTGCACATGGAGTTCACACCACGCGGGCACGAAGTCTGGATCAGTGTGCGCGATGCGAACAAGGTCATGGTTTATGACACGCGTAGTTTCGAAAAACTGCGTGAGATCGAGGCCGAAAGCCCGTCCGGCATCTTCTTTACCGCGCGTGCGCACAAAACGGGTCTGTAAGTCATGCAACACATTACAGACCCGATCGACCGTCGCTTACTGGATGAATTTCAGCGCGATTTCCCGGTAATCGAACGCCCGTTTCAGGTTCTTGGAAACGCAGTTGGGCTTGACGAAAGCGAAGTCATCCACCGCCTGACCAGAATGCGCACCACGGGCCGCATCACGCGGGTTGGCGCAACCATTACACCCGGCGTGGTGACGGCCAGTACGCTGGCGGCAGTCTCCGTCCCGGAGGAGCGGCTGGAGGAGGTCGCCGCCCTGATCGACGCCGAACCGGGTGTAAACCACAATTATCAGCGCGAGGACGCCTGGAACCTCTGGTTCGTCGCAACCGGCCCTGATCGGGCACATGTGGATGATACCCTCACACGGATCAGCCGGGTCACCGGGCTGCGTGTTCTGGATTTGCGGCTGGTGCGCCCTTTCAACGTTGATCTCGGGTTCCGCATGATCGGCGGGGTCAAAACCGTGCCCACAGCACGTCAGGTGGATGCGTCTGCGATGCGCGAGGGTGATCGGTGTCTGCTGCAGACGCTGAGCTCGGGTTTGTCTCTGGTCGCCGAACCTTATGCAGATTTGGCACATTCACTGAACCGGGACGTTGATGATGTGATGGCGCGAGTCATCGCGTTGCATACTGCCGGTATCATTTCGCGGCTGGGCGTCATCGTACGTCACCGGGCTCTTGGCTGGTCCGCCAATGCGATGGTTGTCTGGGACTTGCCAGCAGAGCAGATCGACACAGCCGGCCCCGCTTTGGCAGCTTTCCCCGGTGTGACATTGTGTTACGAGCGCAACCCGGTGCCCGGTGTGTGGCCATATCGCCTGTATTCCATGATCCACGCGCGGTCCCGCAGCGAAGCATTGGACGTACTGGCCCGTGCGACGGCCTTGCCCGAACTGACGGGTGCACGGAACAAGGTTCTGTTCTCAACCCGCTGCTTCAAGCAGACCGGTGCGCTGATTCAAACCAAGGAGGTCGCCGCATGACGCTGGACCAAACCGACCGTGCGATTCTGAACCGTATGCAGGACGATCTGCCACTGGTTTCACATCCTTACGCAACAGTCGCCAAAGAACTTGGCCTGACCGAGGCCGAATTACTGGCACGCCTGACACGCATGAAAGAGTCCCGTGTCATCACACGTTTTGGGCCGTTTTTCGATGCCGCAGCAATGGGCGGTGCCTTTTGCCTCTGTGCGATGGCCGTTCCGGCTGGGGAATTCGAAGCGGTCCTGACCAAAGTCAATGCACATCCCGAGGTCGCCCATAATTATGAACGTACGCACCGGCTGAACATGTGGTTCGTTTTGGCCACGGAAACGCCCGAAGGGATCGAGGCCGCAGCCGATGCAATCGAACGGGAAACGGGGATCGAGGTTCTTTGTTTCCCCAAACTTCAGGAATTCTACATCGGCTTTCGGGTGGCGGCATGATCGACGCAACAGACAGACAGATTATCCAAGCACTGCAGGGCGGATTGCCGCTGGTTACCGCCCCATATGCTCAGGTTGCTGATGATCTGGGGATGCAGGAAGCCGACCTGCTTGAGAGGCTGTCAGCCCTCAAAGCACGCGGCGTAATCCGCCGCATCGCAGCCGCCCCTAACCACTACAAGCTGGGAATGACCTCGAACGGCATGACTGTCTGGGATGTCGAAGATGACCGCATCGCCGAATTGGGCGCTCAGATCGGTGCTCTACCCTTTGTCACCCATTGCTATGAACGCCCGCGCGCCTTGCCCGACTGGCCCTATAACCTGTTTGCCATGGTTCACGGTTCGGATCGGGATAAAGTCGAGGAAAAACGCGCCCAGATCACTGCGATCTTGGGTGACGCCTGCCGGGCCAAGGATATCCTCTATTCCACGCGCATCCTGAAAAAGACCGGTTTGCGCCTGAAAAAGAAAGGCTGAGACGATGTTTCGCCTGACCGAATACATGCACCAGCTGGTCAAACCGACCCCGGTGCGAAAACGCCGCCCCGGCCCTGTGAAGCCGGTGGTGATCTGGAACCTGACGCGGCGCTGCAATCTGAAGTGCCGTCATTGCTATACCGTCTCGGCGGATGTTGCGTTCCCGGGCGAGCTCAGCCACGAGCAAGCCATGGTAACCCTTGAGGATCTGGGCCAGTTTCGCGTCCCGGCCCTGATCCTCTCGGGTGGGGAACCACTGGACAGGTTCGATTTCTTCGACATTGCCAAACGTGCCCGAAACCTTGTGCCGATGCTGGCGCTGTCGACCAACGGGACACGAATTCATGATGAGACCGCCGACATGATTGCCGATGTCGGATTCAACTATGTTGGCATCTCGTTGGATGGGATCGGGGCCACGAATGACTGGTTCCGCGGTGTTGAAGGGGCTTTTGCAGACGCCCTGCGCGGTGTGCGTGAATGCAAGAGGCGCGGCATCAAGGTTGGCTTGCGGTTTTGCCTGACCGAAGGCACGCAGCATCACCTGCCGGACCTGCTTCAGCTATGCGACGACGAGGGCGTCGACAAGTTCTACCTTTCGCATCTGGTTTATGCCGGGCGCGGTGACAAGAACCGCGGCGAGGATGCCGAACATCAGCGCACCCGCAAGGGAATGGATCTGCTGTTGGAGCGCGCGTGGGAGGCTGCCTCGGGCGGTCGCCCGCTGGACATCGTGACCGGCAACAATGACGCAGATGCGGGGTATTTCCTGAACTGGATTCGTACGCATTTCGACGCTGACAAGGCCGCGCATGTCCGCGAGCATCTGGCCGCTTGGGGAGGAAATTCCAGCGGTTTGGGCGTGGCCAATATCGATAATCTGGGCCGGGTCCATCCTGACACGTACTGGTCCGATTACACAGTAGGCAACGTTAAGACGACATCGTTTTCCGAGCTTTGGACCAGCGACGATCCGATGCTGGCTATGCTGCGCACGCGTCCGCGCCCCCTTAAAGGGCGCTGTGGGGCTTGCGAGCTAAAGGATGTCTGCGGTGGCAACACCCGCATCCGAGCCCTGCAACTGACCGGTGATCCCTGGGCCGAAGATCCGGCCTGTTACCTGACAAACGAAGAAATCGGTGTTGACGACGCAGGCGAGCGTCTGCAGGTTACGCCGTTCCGGGGGAAAAGCCATGATCCGGCGCATCAATTCTTTTAGTTCCGTCTGCTCTGAGCCTTCGACATGGGCGCCAGAGACACCTAAGGGGGCCTCCGGCGGGAGTATTTTTGAAAAGATGAAGCTCGTGTTGATGTGTTCTGTGCTGGGCGCTAGTGGTGCCTGGGCGGATGCACCAACGGATTATGCTGAACATTGTGCGTCCTGCCACGGTGAAAACCGCTTGGGCGGCGTCGGCCCGGCCTTGATCCCCGAGACGCTCCAGCGCATGCGCGGGCCCCGCATCGCAGCGGTAATAGCCGAAGGGCGCGCGGCGACGCAAATGCCTGCTTTCTCGCACGAACTTGACGCTTTGCAGATTGAAGAGCTGGCCGGCTGGCTAAAATCACCGCTGGAAACCGACCCCGAATGGGGCGAGGCCCATATCATGAACAGCCGCACGCTGGATGACGGTTACATCCCCGTTGAGGCGCCAGTGTGGTCAAGTGACCCGATGAACATCACCCTGGTGGTCGAAACCGGGGATCATCATGTCAGTGTGCTGGACGGTGACACGTTTGAGGTTCTGGACCGGTTCGAGACACCCTTCGCGGTTCACGGCGGGCCGAAGTTCAGCCCGGACGGGCGTTACGTATTCATCATGTCCCGGGATGGCTGGGTTCAGAAATACGACATCTGGGCCCTGCAACAGGTGGGGCGCGTACGGGCAGGGCTTAACAGCCGTAACATCGCAATGTCCGGCGACGGCAAGTGGCTGGCCGTTGCGAATTATTTGCCCAACAGTCTGACCTTGCTGTCGACCGAAGACCTGTCGGTGGCAAAAGTCATTGCGATCAAAGGAAAAGCGGGAAAATCCAGCCGCGTATCCGCGGTGTATCAGGCCCCCCCGCGTGAGAGCTTTGTTCTGGCGCTCAAGGATGTTCCCGAGATCTGGGAGGTCTTCTACGGAGCCAACCCGCCGCAATCCGGGCTGGGTCACGACTTTCGCATCGAAGGGCAGTTCAAGAACCCCGATCCTTTCCCGGTGCGCAAGATCACAACGCCCGACTATCTGGACGATTTCTTTTTCGATCAGAGCTATGAATACGTCATGGGTGCCGCGCGCGATGGCAAGGGCGGACAGGTGATCGACCTTGTTATTGGGCACAAGGTGGCCGATCTGGACTTGCCGGGGATGCCGCATCTAGGCTCGGGGATTACGTGGAAGCATGGCGATACGACCGTTATGGCCACGCCGCATCTGACTGACGGCACGGTGTCGGTGATCGACATGGGGACTTGGGAAACCGTCAAGCGGATCAAGACCGAAGGGCCGGGATTCTTCATGCGGAGCCACGAGAATTCGCCTT
>NZ_JBXWSL010000050.1:0-18654 GCF_059613425.1 Ruegeria sp. BHSA123
TCGATGACGAAGCCGGCGGCATGATCCTGCGATCGTTGCGCGGGATAGAGGTTACCGATGAAACCATGGCGGTGGATGTGATTCACCAATGTGCCATAGATCCGGGTCATTTCCTCGGCAATCCGCACACGCTGAGCTATATGAACAGCGAATTCGTCTACCCTCAGCTTATGGACCGCGAGCGTACGGACACTTGGGAGAACGAGGGGAAAACGGATCTTCTGGACCGCGCCCGCGACAAGGCGAATTCCATCCTCGACAGCCATTTCCCCAACTATTTTGGCGCCTTGGACGCTCGGGTACGCGAAGAATTTCCCATTGTGTTAAGCGCGGAAAGCATGGCGCGCCATGGATAATTCCAACGTAAAGCAATGGGACAACGACCACTTCCTGCACCCGTGGGAAGGGATGGAGGCTTTGGGTGAAAACGACCGCACCTTTATCGAAGGTGCCAGCGGCATTCATCTGATAAACGAAAAAGGTGCACGCCTGATCGACGGACCGGGGGGCATGTGGTGCACCCAGATTGGGTATGGACGCGCGGAAATGGCCGAAGCAATGGCCGAGCAAGCCCGGAACCTTGCCTATTTCTCGCCCTTCAACAACACAAACTCGACTGCGGCACAGTTTGCCCGCGAAATCGCCAAACGTGCGCCGGGTGACCTGAATAATGTCTTCTTTACAACCGGCGGTTCCACTGCGGTTGATACTGCCATCCGGTTTGTCCATTTCCGCAACAACCTAATGGGTTGGCCAGAGAAAAAGAAAATCATTTCAAGGCAAAAAGCCTATCACGGAAGCACATATCTGGCGGCCAGCGTCAGTGGGAAGGAACGTGACAGGCTCTGGCTCGACAAGGCCGACGACCTGGCGCATTTCCTGCCGGACGTGAACCCGCTTTACCGCGCGCCCGGTCAAAGCGATGAAAGCTTTCTGAACGAGAAAGTTGCCGATCTCGAAAACGCCATTGTGGCACTTGGCCCGGAAAATGTTGCCGCTTTTATCGCCGAACCGGTTTTGGCCTCGGGCGGCGTCATCGTACCACCAATTGGGTATCACGCACGCTGCCTGAACATCTGCAGGAAGTATGATGTCTTGTATATTTCCGACGAGGTCGTGACGGCTTTCGGTCGTTTGGGTCATTGGTTCGCCTCCGAGGCTGTCTTTGGCATTCAGCCTGACATAATCACCTGTGCCAAAGGAATGACATCCGGGTATGCGCCGATGGGGGCCGCGATTATTTCTGACAGGTTGATTGCGGATGTTGCGGGAAAAGATGCCACCTTTTCGAATGGCTATACCTATTCGGGCCATCCGGTCAGCGCGGCTGCCGGGTTGAAAAACATCGAGATTATCGAGCGGGAAAGGATACTCGAACACGTTCGAAAAGTCGGCCCGGTTTTTCAGGATCAGTTACAGCAGTTGCGCCAGATTGACATCGTGGCCGATGCGCGTGGGATGGGATTGATGGGGTGTGTTCAGTGCTCAGTCGATGGCGATCCCCAGAGCGAGCTGGGGCGCGACTATGAGATTGGCAGCCGTATCGATATGGAATGCCAGAAACGCGGTCTGCTTGTTCGACCCGTGATCAACATGTGTGTTCTTTCGCCGCCCCTCATCATTACACAAGGCGAAATCGAGCATATGTTTACTATCCTGCGGCAAGGGCTAGAAGCGACATCCGAATGGCTCGGCAGAATCAGTGGCCGGTGACTGGTGTGGGCTGTTTCTGTAATAATCTGGAGATCGGGTAATATAGCGGCATTTCGATCTTAGGGATTGCCAAGTTCATTTTTCGCTTAGGAATTGGCGTATTTGCACTGTCAGAACGATTACGGCATCCTAGCATTGGGTCCAGCGATAGAGCGTTTCGGGTCGATCAGTATAATCCTTTGGTTTTGTCGTGCACGCCACTACAGGACCGGCCATTTTGTCCGGAAAGATCCCAAACAAGGCCAGTGGAAGAATGGTGAATTTGCGGTACATCAAGACAGTGGATACATGTTTAACCTCGGGACAGCGTAATCAAGAGAATTCCCAGTGCGATCAGGCTGGCCCAGCCGATACGGTGCAGAAAGCGGGATTCCTTGAGGATGATCGCTGCGAGGGTCACCGAAACCGGGATTGATGCTTGCCGGACCGCGCTGACTGTGGCGGCCTCAGCCCCAAGCTGAAAAGCGGTTAGGATGAACAGGTATGACAGATAGGACACGATCCCGGCAAATGCGATCCGCACCGATGCCTGTACCCAGCCCCGCACGACCCCCAGGAACGGGGCTGACATGTGGCGATCTTCCCAGGCCCTGATGCCAGCAAGCAGCGGTGTCACAAGAATATAGGTGAAAAACAGGAAAGGTGCCGGATTGGTCAGCTTCATCGCTTGGGCATCGCTTAACGAATAGGCAGCCGACCCCAGCATCGCCATACTTGCCAGCGCGAATGCTCTGTGATCGTGCAGTAGGCCGCCGGGCGACTTCTGGATCATCAGGCTGCCTAAAAGGACCAGCGCGATTCCCACCAATGTGAACCACGAATAATGCTGATCAAGGGCTAGCCAGCTGAAAGCGACAATGGCAATCGGCGACGAACGGATGATCGGATAATAGACCGAAAGGTTCCCACGTCTCAGGGCCGACAACGTGCCGTAGTAATAGAAGGTAAGCCCAAGGGCCGAAATCGCGACAAAGGGCCAGACCTCATAAGGCAAGCTCAGATCATGTCCCATGGCCAGCGTTTGAACCGCCGCCAGGATCACCCAGGTCAGGGACACCCCGACATAGCACGACACCGGATGCGCAACCCCTTTCAGCGCAAGGTCGCGCAATGGGTGGGTTGCCGCCGAAACGAGAACCAATGCGATCCAGTAGGATTCCATGCCTCAGGTCTGATGCAATGGGTTGCGTTGCAGGAAAGTGTTGAAATGCACCGTCAGCTGATCCTCGGCAATCTGTACCACACCGTAGGCCGGAGGTTCGTCGCAGAACTCGCCATCGACGCTGGCCGCATTCAACGGGACCTGGTGGTTGAGGCTGGGCAGGCTGGTAAATGGAAAGCCGAGCCAATTCACGTAGGTCATGCGGTGTACATGACCGTAAAATACATGCCGAATATTGCGTCCGTGTTTGAGGGCATCAGCAAAGGCGTCCGCCTCAACCAGCCTGATATCGTCCACAAGGGGAATGCCAAGGTCAAAGGGTGGGTGGTGCAAAAACACATAGGTGGGCTTGTCCTCGGCTTCGGTCAGTTGCTGCCTGAGCCAGTCCAGCCGGGCAGGGCAAAGCTGCCCTTCATGCACATCGCGCCCGTCTTTGGTTGAATCGAGAAATAAGAAAACACCCTCATCTATTTCGAATCGATGCTGGACAAACCCGTTGGCATCCTTTGGATGATCCGGGAAGACCGATTGGAAAACAGCTCGGTCGTCGTGATTTCCAATCAGCAGAAATGAGCGAAGAGGAAATGCGGCCAGTCTCGCCTTGAGCGCCCGATAGGCCTCTTCCTCGGCAAATTCAGCCAAGTCGCCAGAGATGACACAGAACGCCGCATCGGAATGCCACCGAAGGATATCGTCCAAACAGGCGTCCAACCGCTGGGACGGAAAGCCGCCATTGAGCGGACCGGAGTCGCGGACGAGGTGTATATCAGTGATGTGAATGAACTTCATCCGCCATTTCCCCCGAGTAATGCAAGAAACAAGGTATCGACGAAGCTTGCCGATCGCACGGATTTAGTAAGAATTTCACTGGCATCACTCGCTCATACACGACAAGGTTGGCAGCCGAACACGACAGAGTTTGCGAAACTTGCCTCGACCGGTGTGAAACCGTATTCTAGATGATCCGGCCGTATTGCTATCGCG
The DNA here is from genome assembly GCF_059613425.1 of Ruegeria sp. BHSA123. Lineage (NCBI taxonomy): Bacteria > Pseudomonadati > Pseudomonadota > Alphaproteobacteria > Rhodobacterales > Roseobacteraceae > Ruegeria > Ruegeria sp. BHSA123. The sequence goes on from NZ_JBXWSL010000050.1 coordinate 3,860, forward strand.
GTATTCAAATCTGAAACGGGCGTAGTGCCTGGCCGAAACGATCATGTGAAACCAGGGCAGACCTGCACAGTTAAGAAAAGGGTGAACCCAAGTAGCACAAACCGAGAAAGGGAAGTGCGCCTTGGTTTGTCTTCTCTACACTTCCGTTTTACACAGCGCAGCCAGTGTCATCACACCGGCTGGCCTGACTGGGGTGCTGACTTGCGTCCTCAGCAGCAGCCTTACGGGCAAGCAGGCTGCCAATCTCTGCACCCACTTGCAGCTCTGAGACCTGGCCAAAGTGATGTGCTGCAATCCGTCCTGACTGATCCAACAGAACAAGGCTGGGCGTGCCGCGCATTCCGTATGCCGCCATGGTTTCCGGCAAAGGCCCAGTGCCCTGTTTGTCGACCGCCACAGGAAATTTGATACGGTATTCGTGAAGAAAGGCTTTCAGTGATACCGGGGTCATCGCGTCATGATGTTCGAAAACGGTGTGCAAACCGATTACGGCGACGTGTTCGCTGGAAAAATGCTCCCGCACAGCTTGTGCCAGAGGAATGCCATGGAGGACGCAGCCTGGGCACAGCATCTGGAAAGCCTCAATCAGGACAACCTTACCCTGGAAATCCGAAAGCTTTAAATTCTTGTCAGTGTTGAACCATTCACTGACCTGTAGTTCAGGTGCTTGCATATTGGTCTCTCTTGTTCAGGGGCCGGACGCCTGCGTGAAGCGACCGGCTGATACCGTTACTGAAGCTTGCCCGGCAGGCTCAGGTCGCCCGACGCAATGTCGAAAACATCCGTGACGCACAACAGCGGAGCGTGAATGTTGGCGTTTACCCGCAGGGCAGAGGTCACGCCATCATAAGCGATGCCCTCAAGCTGAACGTCGCTGGAAAACCCAGCATTAACCTGAATTTCCGGGCCATCGAACAGCGGTGTGAACCCAGGGCTGTCCAGAAAGATTGGGAACCCGGGCCAGGTTGCAGGAAGCTTTGGCGTCGACCCTTCGGGAATATCGCGCACTGCAAGGGCGCCCGGGCCGCAAGTTTCGGTCGGGGTGAGTACAACCCAGTGGCTGTGCCACTCGATGCCATCATTGGCTGGATTGCCATCGCCGTTTTCATCAAAAAGAGGCGTGTCGTCAAAATCCGGGTGGCTGGTTGCAGCCATTGCCAGTATGCCGGTGCCGCCTTCGAAACCCACTGCGGACGGATCCAGAGATGTAGGCCACACATAGGACCAGACGTCTGACCCGCCCACTGCCCCGGTTGCCGCTGGAACCGAAGCCCCGGCAGTGCCGTTGGTGGTCATGTGAAACGTAACAATATTGCCGTTGCGATGCGCATGCGCTGCAAGGATGTCGAAGTCAGCCGCCATGCTGGCATCAGCGGGAGAGATAACAGCCCCCTCCTGATGAAGGGCGTGAGTGCCGTCTGCGATGGCAGGTGAAGCTCCTATCACAATGGCAGCAAGTGATTTCCAAGTAAGTGTCATTTCTCATCTCCGGCCAAGTAATAGCGACTCGCTACAATAAGAAGAAACACATTGCAACTTTAATTTCGACTCGCTACTTGTTGTAGCATGAGAAACGATCACAATATTCGTATCCTTATCAACCGCCTTGCCAGGATAGATTCCGCTGCGGGCTGGGCGGGCGACCTGAATCCGACGCAAAGAGCCGCGCTGGAGTACCTGTCCGAGGCAAATCAGTTTTCCCGTTCACCGTCACATGTCGCAGAATACCTTGGGACAACACGCGGAACGATGTCCCAGACCCTGAAGGCGCTTGTGCGCAAGGGATACGCCGCCGAACACCGGCAAAAATCTGACCAGCGGTCGATCTCGTATGAGTTGACCGAGGCTGGCCGCGCCGTTTTGGCAGAGGCCAATCCGATTGCAGACGCCATTGGCAATCTGCCCGCCAGCGTTCAGGTGTCCCTCAAGGAGGGCCTTCTTCAGAGCTTGAGGTTGGCATTGGCAGCGAACGGTGGCCACTCGTTCGGGAAATGCATGACCTGCGCCTATCATGAGACAGGTATGGGAAATGACTATTGCACCTTGCTGAACCTTAGCCTCGAGCGCGGCGAAGAAGAAAAGATATGCATCGAACACAAAGAAGCCTGAATGTTCCTTCCTGAACTATCCTCAGAAATCGGTGGCATTTTCCTGGGTCGTGTCACTAACCGCTGGGAAGCAAGGCCGCCCTCTGCCATTCAAAAGGACCGGGTGCCCGGACGTCAGGTCATTTCGCTTACTGGTTTTTCTGACGATGCACAGGCGGACCTGACCGTGCATGGCGGTGCAGAGAAAGCCATTCACCATTATGCGCAGGATCACTATGCGGATTGGCAGAGAGAAGGGCAGCTGCCCCCCGGCGCAGTGCCCGCTGCTTTTGGTGAAAACATCTCAACAACCGGTTTGACCGAGGAAAATCTGTGCATTGGCGACATCCTGAGGCTGGGCACGGCAATCGTTCAAATCAGCCAGGGCCGTCAGCCCTGCTGGAAACTGGGACTGCACACTGGAAATGAAAGGATGCCCTACCTGTTTCAGAAAACGGGTCGCACAGGGTGGTACTACCGTGTTCTGGAAACCGGTGAGGTCGAAGCAGGAGATCGAATAACGTTGATTGAAAGGCGCAATCCGGACTGGAGCGTGTTGTACGTGACCCGCGCCCGTCTCACACGACGAGTTTCCCGTGAAGATACCGAAGCCCTCGCAAATCTGACAGACCTTGCCCGAGGCTGGCGGCAAGCCTTCGCGCGCATGGCCATGGGCGATGTAAAAGAAGATACGCGTGCGAGATTGGGGAGCATGCCGAATACGTCGTCCGAGGGGTCCACTGGGTGACGTCGGTATGATGGGCGGACGACTTGGGCAGGTACCCCGCTCGCTGCCGATAAGCTAAGCAAAGACGCACAAACCCAGGCCTCGATCAAACTGGACGAAGGGTTTTGTCGGGATGTTTTGGTTTACCGGAACCTCAACAACTTCGCGTGGTATATTGGCGATACCTATGTTCAGCACGCCACCGCGTGTGGCGAGGGGCCGGTTGAGTTGATCAAGGCTGTTGCCGGTGAACTGGCCGCCGATCCTGATGTTCAGGTCGATCTGTACCGCGTGCTTGCCGAGGGTTCCTATGTTGCAAACCCGGCAATGTGCACAGGCGAGGATTTCTAAACAGGATGGCCGGAGGTTTGACTGCCGCCGCCAGTACAGCGATGATCGCGAATATGCTGGGAACGCGGGCATACGCCAGCGCGGTTGATGGGAAGGGGGTTTCGAATCTCAGAAAAGGAGTCTTTGGCATGAAAAGCAGTGAAGCCCCCGTGTCAATCGGCCGTGTGGCACTGATTGTGAACGATCTGGACGCTGTTGGGACCTTTTACCAACAAGTGCTCGGCCTTGAGGAATTGGCGCGGGATGGCGAAACCCTGAAACTGGGCGCTGGAAACAACGTTCTGCTCGAGTTGCGCCAAGACCGTACCGCGCGTCGCTATCCGCATGCGGCGGGCCTTTTCCATACAGCTTTTCTAATGCCGGACCGCGATTACCTGGGACGCTGGCTGATCTATGCTGCACAAAACCGCATCCCGTTGACCGGGGCGGCGGATCACGACGTCAGCGAGGCGTTGTATCTCAACGATCCAGAAGACAATGGGATCGAAATCTACGCCGACCGGCCTGTTGATACATGGCAGATGGATGGAAAGTATACCCGCATGGGCTCGCATCATCTGGATCTGGGGGCCATTGCAGGTGCAGCCCGGACAGACTGCTCCGGGGCTCCGGAAAATATGGTGGTCGGACATGTCCACCTTCAGGTCGGGGATATCAATTCGGTCGACGAATTTATGACGCGACATCTAGCGCAGGACTGCATGCTGCACGAAGGTTCAGCAGGGTTCTACAGTTCGGGCGGGTACCACCATCACTTTGCAGGCAATATCTGGAACAGCAATGGTGCAAAAGCTCGTCCAACTGACAGCAGCGGCTTGGACGAGATCGTGCTGTTGACGGATGGGACTGTATTGCAACCGCAAGAGCTGACGGACCCTTGGGGAACGCGGTTCTCTGTCGAAAGGAAGTGAACCTGCATGATTGGCTAAGGACAAAGGCGTATCTTGCAGGTGGGACAGAGGTAAACTCCGGCGGCCTGGCCGGAAGGTGGAAGCCGGGCGCGGCTTCCACCAAGGGGGAATACCAAGCGGGTCATTTCCGCATGTCAGTTGCTATCATTCATGATCCGGTTGAAAACATGCGGATCTGTGACGCCCTCTGACCCGATTAACATCACTCGGGATTTTGGTGTAATTTGAAATTGTTGTCGCAGGTCGGTGCGCAATGACGCGCAGATCAAGCCAATCAGACCGGCTTCGGCGCTTTCGCCAGCCTCGATTGGCTCATCTCCGAAAGCGCCGTTTGCCAATAGGCGGACGGCCGGTGCCACAAGCTGATCAGGGATCGTCATGAAACCGCTGGCGGCCTCTCCCAAAACGTTCCATGCCAATTCGGACGGCGCGCCGCAGGATAACCCAGCCATTATGGTTTCTTCGCCTACTTCGACGGCTGTAGGCCGATTTGCCTGGGCGCTTGCAAAAAGGCAGGGGGCCAATTCAGGCTCGACCACGATGACGCGCGGAGCATTCTGCCCCCAATCCTGGAGGAATACCGCGGTGACGGCAGCCGCCAAGCCTCCAACGCCGCCTTGCAGGAAGACATGGGTGGGTGGCAAAGCTAAGTCCTGCACGATCTCACGCGCCATGACCCCATAGCCAGCCATGACATCAAGCGGTGCCTGAGTGTAACCGGGCCAGGAAGTATCCGAAACGATCAACCAGCCGTGTTCTGCTGCATCAATGCGGGTCTGTGCTACGGAAGCGTCGTAATCTCCATCAACTCGGATCACTTCGGCCCCCAGCTGGCGCATTGCGTCGGCGCGAAATTCGCTTACTTCTTTGTGAATGTAAATTCGGCAAGGCGCGCCGAAGCGCTGGGCACCCCAAGCCACTGAACGCCCGTGATTGCCATCTGTTGCGGAGATGACGGTTATGTCTGCAATTCCGGCAGCATGGGTGCCGTTTCGAATCTCATCGGCGGTGACTTCCCGGCCTGCCTTTTCGGTCAATTCACGCTGTAATACCCGCAGAACCGCATAAGCGCCGCCAAGTGCTTTGAAACTGCCCAAGCCAAATCTTAACCCTTCATGCTTGTAACAGACTGTGCCCAGATTCAGCGCATCGGCTAGACCTTGAAGGGATAGCATTGGGGCTCTTTCATATCCATTCCAGCTTTGAATTTCCCGCTGCGCGAGGTCAAAACCCTCGCGGGGTAAAGTGGTTGCGGCGGCATGGCCAAAGCGTGGCTTGGCTGCATGGCTTTCAATTCCGACAGTCTCAAAGTTTGCGAGCATTTTGTGATCCTTCCATTGTTGGTGCAAAAATAAATCAATGGCGGTGATGTTTTTGCTCTAAGTTGCAGGTAAAATTGAAACCAACTTGCATAAGGTTGCCGTGAAGCAAAAATTTTCATCAGGAAGTCTGGATAGCTTCGATCTCGCGATTCTTAGGGTGTTGCAGCAGGACAATACGGTGCCGCACCGTCAAATCGGTGAAAGCGTGAATCTGTCTGCGCCCAGCGTACAGCGAAGGATCAAACGCATGGAGGCGGAAGGGATCATTGCCGCGCAATCAGCGCATATTGATCCGGCAGCCGTGGGATTGCCGCTGACCATTTTCGTCGAAGTCGAACTAAAAACCGAGACAGGCGGAAAAATTGATGAAATCAAGAACAGCTTCTATGATGCCCCTGAGGTTCAGCAATGTTACTATGTTACTGGTGAAGTGGATTTTGTTCTGATCGTTATCGTTCGAGATATGTCGGAATATGAAAAGCTTACCCAACGGTTATTCTTCTCGAACAAGAACATCCGAAAGTTCAGGACATTCGTTGCAATGGACCGAACAAAGTCATCCATGCAGTTGAACATCTGACTTGTGCCCCACCAGCGCAGGTAGTGCGGCGGGGTATTTGACGTTGCGCGGCGAGAACAGGAAACAAAGTGCTTGTGCATTCCAAATCTGCCGGCAACCTGGTGATCTGGACAGTAAATCCTGCCGGGACACCTCTTGGTTTAACTGGAAAATGAACACCTTTCCCGAGGTAATGAGGTTGGGACACATTTGCCCCAACCTCATCCAAGCTACAGGGGTTTGTGTTACGATTTGATACGGTCCATTTTGGGATCGTAAAGCGGTTGAAGTGTAACGTCGCAGGGGACACGTTGGGTCGCAACCTCCAACTCATATGTGCCGGACGTAACAAATTCCGCATCGACACCACCCTGGTTTCGGACATAGCCGTAACCGATGGATTTGCCGGTCGTGTAACCATAGCCACCCGACGTTAGCCAACCCACACGTTCTCCATCCCGGTATATCGTTTCGCGGCCCAACAGCACCACATCAGGGTCGACGGTAAAGCAGGCCAGCATCTTTTTGACGCCCTCGGCCTTTTGCTTTTCGCTTGTCGCGCGACCCTTGAAGTTTATGTTTTTGCGCAGTTTCACAGCCCAGCCCAACCCGCTTTCAAACGGCGTGTGATCGGGCCCGATGTCAGATCCCCAGGCGCGGTAACCCTTTTCTAACCGAAGAGATTCAATTGCGCGGTAGCCTGCATTAACCAGCCCTTGCGGCTGCCCTGCTTCCATCAGCGCTGTGTAGACTGTTTGTGCATATTCAACAGGCAAGTGCAGTTCCCAGCCAAGCTCGCCCACATATGTCACCCGCAGTGCCCTGACAGGGCAACCGGCGATACCGATTGTCCGGATCGTACCAAACTTGAACCCGTCATTCGACACATCGTCGCGGGTAACCGCCGCCAGAATGTCTCGTGATTTCGGCCCCATCAGCGACAATACTGCGTTTGAGGAGGTGATATCGAACAGCTGGCAGTTTAGCCCGTCCGGAATACTGCGGCTGATCCAGTCGAAATCGTGGGTGGCAAAGCCTGTGCCGGTGACAATGTAGAACTCATCATGCGCAACACGGCCCACGGTCAGGTCGCATTCAATTCCTCCCTTGTCATTCAGCATCTGGGTATAGACCAGAGCGCCCACCGGTTTGTCCACATCATTGGCACATATCCAGTTCATCGCAGCCAGGGCGTCGGGGCCTTTCAGCGCGAATTTGGCGAACGATGTTTGATCGAACAGCACGGCCGCCTCCCGGGCCGCTTTGTGTTCGCGACCAACGGCGGCAAACCAGTTCTGGCGGCCAAAGCTGTATTCGTCCCTTGGCGCCTCGCCCAGCGATGCGTCGGCAAACCAGTTCGGGCGCTCCCAACCCAGTTTTTCGCCAAAGCACGCACCCTGATCCTTAAGCGAATCGTAAAGCGGTGACTTGCGGCAGGGGCGGCCGGATTCGTGTTCTTCGTGTGGCCATGCCATGGTGTAGTGTTTGCCATATGCTTCGACTGTGCGGGTGCGGACCCAATCGGTGTCGAAATGCGGGCGGCCAAAACGGCGAATGTCGGCGGACCACAGGTCAAAAGGCGGCTCGCCCTTGGCGGCCCATTCTGCCAGCACCATTCCGGCGCCACCGCCCGAGGCGATGCCAAAGGCGTTGAAACCAGCGCCAACAAAGAAATTCTTCAGCTCTGGTGCTTCACCCACGATGAAGTTTCCATCCGGAGTAAAGCTTTCGGGGCCGTTCGTCAGTGTCTTGATCCCCGCAGTTTCCAACGCTGGCACCCGGCCCAGCGACAGCTCCATGATCTGTTCGAAATGGTCGAAATTACTGTCGAGCAAGGTGTAGTGGAAACCTTTCGGTATGCCATTCACCGCCCACGGGATCGGGTTCGGCTCATAGCCGCCCATGACGAGCCCACCGACCTCTTCCTTGTAATAGGTCAGCCGATCAGGGTCCCGCAGGGTAGGCAGATCGCCGGGCACACCAAATGGTTCTGTGACCATGTACTGGTGTTCCATTGGTACCAGCGGCACATTCACGCCGAACTTGGCGGCAAAGTCGCGCGTCCATTGACCTGCACACACGATCACTTTTTCGCATTCGATACGGCCATGTTCAGTGATTACGGCGAGGATCTTGCCGTTCTCGATTTCAAGATCGGTGACCTTTGTATCTTCGAATATCTTCGCGCCTGCCATGCGCGCGCCCTTGGCCAGCGCCTGGGTAATGTCCGAGGGGTTTGCTTGCCCATCGGTGGGCAGGAACGCCGCGCCTATGACGTCACCGATATCCATCAGCGGCCAAAGATCCTGCGCTTCCTTCGGGGTCAGCAGCTGCATGTCCAGACCAAAGGAATGGGCTGTGGTGGCCTGCCGTTTGACCTCGGTCCAGCGTTCCTCGTTGCAGGCGAGACGCAAACCACCATTCATTTTCCAGCCCGTTCCCAGACCGGTTTCTTCTTCAATCTTGTTGTACAGATCGACTGAATATCCCAACAGCTGAGTTATATTGGCGTTCGAACGCAGCTGCCCCACCAGGCCCGCCGCATGGAATGTGGTGCCCGAAGTCAGCTTTTTGCGTTCCAGCAGCACCGTGTCGGTCCAACCAAGCTTGGCAAGGTGATAGGCGGTCGAGCAGCCGATGATGCCGCCGCCGATGATGACGGCTTTGGCTGTATTTGGAAGGTCGGTCATATCTGTCCTCAGGTGTTTTTGTAATCGGTCAGGGCCGTGCGAAACCGTGCGAGATATTCGCTCGTGTAGGCTGCGTAATCGAAGTCGATTTCCGAGGTGATCTCGGACACCATGCTCCACATGGTTTCACGAAGCAGCGAGGCGCATTTCATCGCCGAATAGCGATGACGTAATTGGTTGGTGACGGGTGCCTGGAAATAGGTTTCCAGAACCCAGTCTTCTTGTTCATTGGAAAGGGAGTTGTTCGAGGCCAGCCCCCCCAGATCAAATAGTGGCGAGTTGAATCCCGCGTAGTCGAAATCGATCAGCCACAGGCGGGTGCCATCGTCCAGAAAGTTGCCGCAAAGCAGGTCGTTATGGCCAAACACGATGTCGTACGGCCCGGCTTCGGCTTCCAGGTCATTTCCAATTTGCACAAGTTCCGGGATCAGGCCCTTATGCGAACTTCCACGCTCGGTGAGAGTGGCAGCATAGTCGCGGATGACGTGAAAGACCCAGAACACCAGCGACGGTCCGCGCAGGTGCTTGGGCACTTCAAGGTGGCAGGCTTTCACGAGCTCCAGCACCCGCGGCAGCATACTGGGGTCGCGTATGTCCTCTTCGGTCAAAGTGCGGCTTTCGACGAATTCCAGCACTGTCAATTCGTTGGACGAAAACACTACAGCGGGTGACAGACCCGCTGCATGTGCGGCCTTACTGGCAGCCAGTTCGTTGAAGCGCATCACCTGGTGCAAAGGGATGTCGTCACCGACACGCACCACATAGCATCCACTGCTGTCAGTGACCTTGTAGTTCACATTTGTAATCCCACCCGTCAACGGGGTGGCTTTGATCTCGCCCTGCCAGATCGGTAGCTTTCGAATGCGGGTCATCAGGTCGGATTTGGACATATCAACTCTCCATTCCAAAGCGGATGCGTGCCTGACGAGCGCTAGCGTTGATCAGCCTATCAGCGATGATGGCAATGAATGCGATGGACAGCCCTGCGACCAGACCCCGGCCAGTGTCAGCCTTTGTCAGGGCAATGTAGACCTCCTGCCCCAGATCGCGGGTGCCAACGAGGGCCGTGATAACCAGCATGGACAGCGCCAGCATGATGGTCTGGTTAATGCCCAGAAGGATTTCGGGCAGGGCCATGGGCAAGCGAATATGGCGCAGGAGTTGCGTGCGTGTGCAGCCAGAAACCAATCCGGCCTCGATCAATTCCTCACTGACCGATCGCACGCCGTGGGCCGCATAACGCACGGCCGGGGCCAGTGCGTAAAGGACTATGGCAATCAGGGCAGTGAAATCGCCGACCCGGAACAGCATCACTACCGGGATCAGATAGACAAAGCTGGGCAAAGTCTGCAACGTATCAATCAACAGGTTGATCACTGTCCCGGCGCGTTTGTTCAGTGCGGCCACAACACCCAGCGGAACTCCGATCAGAGTAGCTAGAAACACAGAGGCTCCGCAGAGATAAACTGTCACCATTGCCTTGGCCCACAGTCCTGATACGAGGATCAGCGACGCCAGTCCTCCGCACAGCAGTGCCAGCCGCCAGCCCCCCGCGTGCCAACCCAGCAAGGTCAGCATGGCAATCGCCCAAGGCCATGGGATTCCCAGCAAAACCGTTTTTATCGGGATCATGAACCACGTCAGGAAGAAGATCTTGATCGCCTCGAACGTGTCAAAATAATTGATGTTCAGGTATTTGACCGTGTCATCCCAGAACCCGCCAGTGGTGATCGTCTGGCTTTCAGGATATTCCAGCAGCAGGGGTGAGAACTGCCCTAGAACCCAGGTCAAAATCAGCAGGATCATTACCAGAACTGTCCGGCGATGGCGGGTGATCCACGAGCCGGGGAGCTCGTGATGTACCTGCCCCATACGCTCGGCGAAAGCCTGACTTAGGCGATCGACCGCAATGGCCAGAACCACAATGGCAATACCGGCCTCGAACCCAGCGCCGATATCGAGGCGGCGCAGCGCGGCAAGGACGTCAAACCCCAATCCTCCGGCCCCGATCATCGAGGCAATGATGACCATGTTCAGCGTCAGCATGATCACCTGATTGACACCCACCATCAGACTGTGGCTGGCGGAAGGAACCAAAACGCGCCACATCAACTGCTTTTGCGTCGTGCCTGCCATGCGCCCGAAGTCCAAAATCTCGGGGTCGACGGCGCTCAAGGCAAGCGTGGTGATTCGCACCATAGGCGGTGTCGCATAGATGATCGTGGCGACCAGCGCCGAAATCGGTCCAAAGCCGAACATGAACAGAATTGGTACCAGATAGGCGAAGATCGGGATTGTCTGCATCAAGTCCAGAATGGGCGAGATGATGCGGTCGAAAGTCAGGTGGCGATAGGCCAATATCCCCAACAACAGCCCACCGCCCGCGCCAATGGGCACCGCAATCAGGACCGAGGCAAGCGTAACCATCGCGCTGTCCCACTGGCCAAAGACGGCCAGATAGGTAAAGCAGCCGCCGACCAATGCCGCGAGCCCCCAGTCCCGGCAATACTGTCCCAAAGCTACTACGGCGGTGATCACTACAATCCAGCTGATCGCAGGTAGAATGACTTGCGCATCATTGCCTTGCCCGGTGACAAAACCTTCGGCCAGCAGGGACAAGACAAGGTCATAGGGCTGTTCGATCAACCAAGCGGCAGCGCGGGTAACGTCGGTGAACGAAACTGGGCCGATTGCTGCTTCCTCGATCAACCAGGACATCGCAGATGAAATATAAGTTTTGAACGGGACGACCCAAGCCGACGGGAATTTGGTGATCCAGCGCGCATCCAGCGCTTTTCCCAGATTACTGCCGAAATACCCCAGCAGGATTGTCAGTCCGACAAGCAGTAGAATGACAAGCTGGCTGCGGGACAGGCGGCTCATACCGCGTCCCCTTCACCGAATAGCACATGGGCCACAGCCTTGCGATCAATGGCGCCAATAACCAGACCATTGCTGTCTGTCACGGGAATTGGTGCATCTGCGGTGATGATCCGTTCCGCCACGGCCGAGACGCGGGTTGATTGCACAATGGGCTCACCCTTACCCGCAGCGCCGACGGTCATTACACCACCAACCGTCAAAACCTTGGAGCGCGGAATATGCCGCGTGAATTCAGCCACATAATCTGTCGCTGGATTCATCACCAGTTCCTCTGGGGTGGCAATCTGGATGACTTCACCGTCCTTCATAATGGCGATGCGGTCTGCCAAGCGAACGGCTTCTTCAAAGTCGTGCGTGATAAAGACAATAGTCTTATGCAACCGTTCCTGTAGTCGCAGAAATTCGTCCTGCATTTCGCGACGGATCAGCGGATCGAGGGCCGAAAAAGGTTCGTCCAGAAACCACAGATCGGGCTCTGTCACCAATGATCGGGCAATGCCCACACGCTGTTGCTGACCACCCGAGAGCTCTCGTGGATAGTAGTCTTCACGCCCCTTCAGTCCGACCAGTTCCACCACGTCTCTCGCCTTTGCTTCGGCCTCGTGTTTGGGCGTAGCCTGAATGGTCAGGGGGAACATCACATTCTGCAACACGGTCAGGTGCGGCAGCAGGGCAAAATGCTGAAACACCATGCCCATCTTGTGCCGGCGAATTTCAATCATTTCTTTTTCGCTGGCGCGCAGCAGGTCGGCGTCGTCGAACAGAACCTCTCCACTCGTGGGTTCGATCAACCTGGACAGACAACGAACCAGGGTTGATTTGCCTGAACCGGACAGGCCCATGATGATGAAAATTTCACCTTCAACGATTTCAATATTGGCATTGCGTACTGCTCCGATAACACCCGCATTTCGAATGTCATCTGCAGATGGGTTCGGATTTTGCGCGAGAAGGGTCTCGGCGTTTGAACCATAAAGCTTCCAAACGTTTCGGCAGGACAGTTTTGTTGTGGGGGTCATCTGTGGTGTCCGGTACTAAGACGGAAGAAGACCGAAGCGGTAGAGGAGAGCGGGGTAACCGCTTCGGCCAAGCAGATTATTTAGAGATCCAGCCAGACCAACGGTCTTTGTTCGTCTCCATCCAATCCGCGACAACTGCATCAATATCCACACCGTCCAGATCGGCTTTGCCGACCATGGCGCTCATCTCGTCGTTATTGATGTTATAGGCTTCGATGATGTCATACGCGCCCGGCCACTTCTCTTGCAGGCCAGCCCAAGCAGCCTTCCAGATCGGACCACGCGGTTTTCCGCAGTCATAGGCCAAATCCGGGTTCACACCAACTGACGGGTCGCTGTAGCACTCGGGCGAATATGGCGGAAACTCCACGAATTCGCCGTCATATTTGGCCGGGGCCCAGTGTGGAACATAGACCCAAAGCATGATCGGATCTTCACGCTGATATGCAGATTCCAGTTCTGCAAAAAGCGCTGCATCCGTGCCTGCGTGGACAACTTCAAACTCTAGCTCTAATGCTTCGACGCGCTCGTCGTCGAAACCGCCCCAGGTCACAGGTCCACCGACATAGCGCCCATTTGGCGAGGTTTCAGCGGTGGCAAATTCCCCTGCGCAGTCTTTCAAAGCTTCCCAGTTTGGCAGGCCTGGGCAGCGGTCTTTCATGTAAGCTGGGTACCACCATTCTTCGATCGCCATCAGACCGGTTTCACCAACGTTCACCACGTTGCCAGAGGCGGTGGCTTCGTCCAGCGCTTCACGCCCGGTGGTTTCCCAGATTTCCATTGCCAGATGTAGATCACCTGTCTTCAGGCCCGCAAACTGAGCGATATAGTCCGCCTGAACATATTCAACGTTGTACCCTGCCTCTTGAAGGATTGCTCCCATTATCTTGGTGTTGATCAGCTGTCCTGACCAATCATGCAGCGTCAGTTTGATAGGGTCCGTCGATTCGACGGCCCAAGAAGCCGAAGCAGTTACGCCAGCGACTAATGCTATTGCGTGTAGTGTATTGAATTTCCTGATCATGTTGTGCTCCCTGAATGTGGCTTTTTGAGTGTTTTTCGTTTATTACACTTCCATGCTGCGCCAATCTGACAACTACGTCAATAAAAACCACATTTCTCCACGATAATTCGTTATAATTCGCACACAAAGCCCCGAATGGCACCGTATTGGGCGCAATATTGTTTTATTGGGATGACTGCCGTATCCCCCTTTCAGGAGGTCGCATGTTAAAGCCACGAAAAACCACAAATCAGCGCGAAGAAGAAATCCTTCGAGAGCTGCAACATGCGGGCGGGTCGTGCAGGGTCAGACTCTTGGCTCAAAAACTGAATGTTTCCAATGAAACGATCCGGCGTAACGTCAAGGCACTGGAAGAGCGCAAGATCGTGCGGAAGGTTCATGGCGGCGTACATCTTAGCGAAGACGCAATAGAACCACCTTTTGAAAACCGCTTGGGAACGCAAGCGCATGCGAAAGAAGCAATAGCCCGGGCAGTCGCAAATACAATTAGCGACGGGGACTCCTTATTTCTGGATATCGGTTCGACAACCGCCTACGTCGCGCTTGCGTTGCGGAAACATAAAGACCTGTTTGTGGTTACCAATTCGGTTTTCGTCGCTTACACGTTGTCAAAGCACAACAACAACCGGGTGTTTCTGGCCGGTGGAGAATTGCGCGCCCATGATGGGGGTGCTTTCGGTGCAGAGGCATTGGATCTTGTGAAGCGTTTCAACGTACAGTTGGCAGTGTTTTCGGTTGGAGCCGTGAATGGAGATTTGGGCTTTATGCTGCATGATCTCGAAGAAGCCAATATCGCACGTGCTGCGGCTGAAAATGCGCAAGTGCGCATCGTCGTTGCCGACAGCGGAAAATTCAACAAGCGGGCTCCGATATCTCTTCACAACATGGCCGGAATTGATGTGTTTTTTACCGACCGCCGTCCTCCTGCCAATATCCAGGACATGCTCGATAAAAATGATATCGAAGTAGTTATCGCAGGGTCGGACTAGGCGCTCTGTCTCATCAGGGCAGATCAGGTCACGTGATATTTCGGGCAAGCCGGTGTGAAGGAACCCTCCGATGCTCCACCTGTTTCATTGCAAAAGAAAGATTGACTACTGAGAGCACATCGTCCCAGCGTCGTGACGTCAAGATCATACGGGCGTTTATGGACTTTGCGGAGCGGGTTCTTGGGGAGAAGGAAACCGCCGGAGATATGTGACCGGCGGGTTCTTGAGTTTTT
>NZ_JBXWSL010000051.1:0-18444 GCF_059613425.1 Ruegeria sp. BHSA123
TGCAAGCCTGCTGGACGCCGGAAACTTCGTGCGCACGCTTCAGGACAGGCAAGGCCTGCAAACCGGATCACCCGACGAAATCGCCCATACGCTGGGCTGGATCAACGACCAGGACCTCGAAGCCCGCGCCCAAAGATTCGGCAAAAACGAATACGGAAAATACCTCAAAAACCTGCTCAACCAGTAGCCTAAGCCAGCGGCATCTGCTTCGGTAAGGCGATCTCAGAAACTTCATAAATTGAATTAAGCGGATTTTGTTCCTGATCCCGCAACTGAACATTATGGCTTTCACTGGCGGTAAAGTGTCTCGCGCGCTCTCCTGCGCTTGCCGGTGGATCGTCAATCATGATCTGTCGGACAAACCGGATCAAAACCAAACTGATCGGCAAAAGAGAAGAGCCGCTAAATAATAACAGATCCTGTTCAATTTTCGTGGAGCGGTTCAGTCTTGCTTTGCCCAGTCACAGCCGGAATCCTGAAGGCTGTTTACTTCACTGTATATGAGCTTCCGCGTCTTGGCGTACTATTCTGGATGCTTCTTGTTGAATGTCCTGGCCCACCGGCCCTTGGATTCGGGAAATAATTGCCAACATCAACCCAGCCCCCTTCGGAGATAACCACAGCGGAGACTTTTTGAGAAACTGAAAACCACGATGAGACAGAGTGTAGGATGGCAGGCAATAGGCGCAGGCGTAACGCGACACGCTTGTGAGGATAAATGCAATACGGTCGGAACGCCCAGCTGCGCTGTGTGCGTCAAGGCTCAAAACTTGTTCTTTTACTGCATCCAAGGCAACGTCGTCGGGAAAGATAAGTTCCCGCGCAACCCTATCGACTTCCTTGTCCGTCAGGGCTGCCAATTCGCGGTCAAGCGCATCAACCTCGCATGTGGCACGATGCGTAAACCCATGCTTCAGAATCCATTGTGACAACCCAATTTCGCCACGGCGTACCGTTCTTGTTTTGTCATTTCGAATTTCGAGTTTTCGCCAGTACTTTACAAAATCTGGGTTTTTTAAGATGGCTGGACCAATACCAAGCGCATAAGAAGCATAGTGGAAATTTCGATGCGTCACTCGAAACTTCCACGTAATTTCCCGAAAATTCGCCGGATCGACCCGAGGCATCGCAAAATTGGATGTAGCAGCTGCGAAATCCACATTTAAGTCGCGGGCGTCATCAAACCAAGTGCGTTGCTGTGGGACCAACCATGCGGAATCATTTAAGAGCCAAAGCCGAGTCAGCTCTGGGAAACGATTGGCCACCTCCAGTACGCCATCCCGGTACCCGCCAAAATCATATCCGAAGTTTGGACGTTCTATAATCAGTGAAGCGCGCGGGCTAAGTTCAGCAAAATCTGTCGCGCTGAGCGGCAGGTTGGATACGACGATTGGGGAAATACCTGCCTGAACCATCTGCTCCAAGGCATACAGATGGGAAGGCAAGACTCCCGTTTTAGGAAAGATAAGAAATATCCCGATTTCTGAACCAAGTGAAACTGCGCCTCGAGAGCGCTTCACTTGGCGAGACAACACCCAATCGTAATACCGGCGGAGATATACATGCCGCAGAAGTTCGGCGGGTAGGTGCATGAGCTTGCGGCCCGCGCGCGCGAATTCTCGCTGAATTTTCCATAACGGGGGTAAATTCATCCACTCTCGTCCAATTGTCGTTTCGATTTCAGTTTCCAGGAAGATTTAGTGGTCACAAATGGGCCGCACTCTTGATCAATGCTTCAACTGATACTGATTTGTTCGACTAGCACATACCCTTAGCTTTCAGAACCCCTGATGATTAACAGGAAAACCGATGACGAAGTTACTCAGCGGTATGATATACGACCAAACCACCTGTTGGCATCGCAGCGTAAGACAAGGGTGACTGACTTGTTTTGTCGGTTACCGAAGAATCCGACTTTGACCATTTGTTTGGAAGCTATAAACTCGTTCTCTTTATTTAGCCAACTGGATCTGTCCCGTTTTAATGCCGCCCTGAGTGCTCGCTTAAACCACATATCGTTCGACGGCGACCGGGCTTTTCCACCCCAACGCTGGTTCTCCAAGCCTATGTATTAGGCTATAAAACGGTTACAAGCGCTTCCGGCGATTGTTCTTTCGCTCTCGTATCATCATACGAACAAGCCTCCCAGGTCTTCTGAGAAGGCTACTTCGCAAGCCTCTTATGCTACCGTAAATGGCGAGCCGAGCTTCGACATCAAATAGCTCACATCGCAAATCCTTCATAACAGGATGGTCAGGGGAAAGGCCAAATGTGGCTCCATCCAACAGTCGAGCACAAATTACACTGCGCCAACGATATAGTTTTTTTCTTCGCTGTGTCTCGAAATCCGATCCCTTCAATTTTTGGGGTTGAAAGGAAACGCCAGTCCCAACACGATATTTAATTAGGGGCTCGTTTAGAAACGAGATACGTCCCTCCAATGCCGCTCGGAACCCCAGAACCAGATCCTCATAAGCCTCGTTATTAGGTAGGGGTCCATACTTGGTGAATAACTCGCGTCTCCAAGCTGCGGTTGCGCCGATGAAAAGCCCCTCCGAACGCGCTATCTGTCGAATGTCATCCGTCATATAGAGAGTCGCATCGGTGTGCATCAAAGGAACAGGTTTGCCATCAGCACCGATGAAATCGGCCCACGAATGTGCAAGCAGAGTATCGTCCAAGACGAGCCTCCCCGCCAGCAAACGTGCGCGATCCGATCGAAACCGATCATCGCCCGCAAACGGGATAATGATATCACCTGAAGCAAGCGACAAAAGCGAATTGATATGCTCGTTGAGCCCTAGATTTTTTTGCGTTTGATTCAAGATCACCTTATGTGGGCCGCTATAGTCCTTCGCTTCTTCTTCAAGTATCAAATAGGAACTATCTGTCGAGCAATCGTCCGAAAGGAAAATTTCAAGCTCCTCGGCGTCTTGCGCCAACAAATCGCGAACGGCATCACGCACGAATTGCTCCTGATTGTAGCAGACGAGGATAGCAGTAATTCGCATCAGTGGTACGGTCCGATCGATCAGAATCTTTCACGCAACGCGTTACGAAGAGCATGAAATTGCTGGCGCGCCAACCTTCTATTCTTGGTACGATGCCAAAATTTGTCGATGTTTACTTTTTCGTCTGAACTTACAGATTTTGGGAACACGACTTTGCCGGAGTGGAATATCGGAGATCGCACTTCAACATGAAATCTCTCAGAAAACTCGGACATGACAAATTCTGGCGTGCAGAATCTAGGCATAATCAGCCGGTTTAGGGAAAAAAACTTCACTGACGCTTTCTCGAGGCAATTGTTTTCTTCAAAGAACGTTCGAGAAGAAATCGATTTCATCAGGAGTTCTTCGCGACTAAGTGTCGAGGCAAGCTCGATCAAATCTTTCGGCTTCCGCCAGACGAATTGAAGCGGATCAACAAAGTCGATACCTTGTGGAATTCCAGGCTTTTCAAGTGCATGGCTAACACTTGGAACTCCGCACGCCATAACTTCCACAGCGATCCTCGCTGAGCACACCGGAAAAGGCGCAATGAACAGATCGACATTCTCAGAAATCAACGAGCCACCAAAGTCTTCTGCCCAGGGTATGTGACGAAAACGCTCACCAGGAATGCGGCGTTTGCGCAGCGCAGCGTTAATAGCCTTCTTTGTCTTGTCGGAAAGAGGGCCATAGTGAATATGCGTACCAGCGCTCGCCTTGAGTACATCAGGTATGATTTTGCTGTAGCTGTACACATAGTCACTCTCGACTTTATAGGCACGCGCTGCGGCTGACGCAGTCGTAAGCGAGCCATTGGCCATTGGCCTGTAGTTGCGAGGTCCGAACCTGTCCGAAAAAAACGGTGGAACGAGCGAGAATTTCGCATGTGGAATCATCGGCGTGAGAGCTTGGGCCTGACTGACCGTCTTGACGATAATGGTGTCGATCGAACTGTTCAGGACGGCGAGCGAAAGCCCGTGATCATAGACGAAGTCAAATACGATCCGCGCACCGAGTGGGCGCTGGATGGCGGCATCTCCGACCGGATCGTTATGGGTGATGATCGGGAAAATAATTCCGGGCGACTCCTCGGCTAATAGTGCTATGATGCCTTCAAGTCGATCAGTGCGCGATGTATCCGACGAGGCCTGCCAGTACCACAGATTGTCGCCAGAGAAATGCTCCTGGAATATTGTCTCGTCCGTCGGGATCTTATGGGTCGAAACGATTCCGACCTTGTACCCTTCCGCGAGTAAGATTTTTGTTAAATCTTTGATCTCCCTAAATATTCCACCGCCACCCGGAACAAGACCCGAGACCAGCAAAACCGCATGTTTGGGGTCCGTATTTCGATTCGCCGCCGTGACTCCGGCGTCAAGACACATGGCGCGACCGACGGCTTCACAAATCTCATCAACAAACCGGAACGCAAAAACTCCGTGAAAGGCCAAATCCCGATATTGAAAAACCTTTGAGCTTGCGTGCTCGGCTAGCAAAAGGAAATCTTCTAGTGAACACGAGTTGGCATTCTTATTGACTGGTGGCGACGCGAGCACCCTATCCCTACGATCGTCAAGCATTTTGTCGGTTTTGGATCCAGGGTCCCGTACGACCTTTTCTCTTAGCGCCTCTACGATCCGTAAATTAAACGCACGTTGTTCCTCGTGCTGCATGCTCGACCAAAGTCCCTTTCCGTGAAAGTTGTAGATGCTCCAAACGTTCGGTAGAAACTTGCATCTTAGTTTCGAGGAAAACGCAGAAAAAAAGAAAATCGCGGTGTCGCCGCGAAACTCCGGCTCAAGGAAATAGTCAGGAAGTGACTTCGCAATTTTTCGAAACAAAAGTGAAGACGTGTGACAATAGACATAGCCACCAATGCACAATTCATACGACCAATCGCGCTCACTCAGATCGCCGTGCATCAAACAGGCGCCATCGTTCATTTTTACAAGCGTATTATGTCCGACCGCAAAATATTCGAGATTACTTTCGAGGAATTCCACTTGGTTTTGCAATTTGTCGTATGAAACGAAGCAATCATCCCCATCAAGCACGTGGAAATATTGCCCCTTCGCTAGATCATACGCGCGCTTGAAACTGAACCCCTTTCCAGAGTTGCACGCGTTGCGTAAGACTGTGACGTTCGGATAAACACGCGCGATGTCCTCCAGTATCTCAGGAGTCTTGTCCGTCGAACAATCGTCAACTACTAGGATCTCAACTTCGAACTCCGTACGCTGCAAAGCGACGGACTCTACAGCAACCGCAATGGTCTTCTCTTCGTTGAAGACCGGAATAATCACTGAAACCTTTGGAGAACTTTCAAGGCGTTGCATGGGCAAATTAGCCCTCCTTCCCATCGAAAAACGAAGCTTTCGTGTATCCCCGTGCTATGCGCTAGCCCTTGGGATCTAATTTTCTAACCCGGTAATCGTCTCGACAACTATCTCAGCAGCTTCAGTGGACAGATGTGGCCCGATCGGCAGACTGAGTGCTTTCTCCGAAATGCTCGACGCTATCGGAAATTGATGGCGAGGAAAGCCCATTTCAACATACGCCGCCTGCTCATGCGGCGCGATTGGATAGTGGATTTGAGTTGAAATGCCCGCTTTCTGAAGCTGTATTTGCAGTGCGTCCCTATTTTTGCTTTGAACTACAAAAAGATGCCATACTGGGTCGGCCCAGTCCGGCACCTCAGGCAGGATCAAGCTCGTGTTTTCAAGGCCATCAAGATAGAGTTGTGCGATATTGCGTCGACGTTCGTTCCACGCGTCGAGATATCTGAGTTTCACTCGAAGAACTGCGGCTTGCAAGGTGTCGAGGCGACTGTTTACGCCTTGCGCTTCATGTTGGTATTTCTCCCGTGACCCGTAGTTCCGAAGCACGCGCAACCTATCAGCAAGATCATCGTGGTTTGTGGTGATTGCGCCACCGTCCCCGAATGCGCCTAGGTTCTTTCCTGGATAATAGCTCCAACACACAACGTCGCCGTGCCCCCCAACGCGAGTGCCCTTGTATTTGGCGCCATGGGCTTGCGCAGCGTCTTCGACAATAAACAAGTCTTTCGCGCGTGCGAACTCGAGTATCGAATCAAGATCGGCAGGAAGACCATAAAGATGTACGACCATGATAGCTTTGGTGCGAGGTGTAACCGCTTTTTCAAGTGCAGCAGCCTCTATGTTGTAGGTGCGAGGGTTCGGCTCTACGGGCACCGGCAGGGCTCCTACCGCCGAAATGGCCAGCCAACTAGCGATAAATGTATTGGACGGAACGAGAACCTCGTCCCCAGCCCCAACCCCGAGGGCGCGGAGCGACAGAACCAATGCATCAAGACCGTTGGCGACACCTATAGTGTGCGCAGCACCGCAGTACTTAGCGAATTCACGTTCAAACGTATCGACCTCCTCACCAAGGATATACCAGCCATTTGCCAGCACTCGAGTAACTGTATCGTCAATTTCAGCTTTTAGCTCACGATATGTCGCACCGAGATCTAAGAAGGGAATTTTCATTTCGACTGTTTCACCGCATCAACAAAAGTATGATAATCTCGAAAATAATCCGCCTCGTCATAAAGGTTCGACGCAAGAACCATGCAAACTGCACCAGATGAGAAGTTGTCCAGCTCTCGCCAAATCATCGGGCAAACTAAAAGCCCTTTGTAAGATCGGTTCAAATGAAAGGTCTTCTTCTCGTAGCCATCGTCGAGCGAAATATCAAAACTACCCGATACCGCAATTATAAGCTGTGTCAACGCTAGATGCGCATGCCCCCCCCGTTCGGCACCGCCTGGCACATCATAGAGGTAGTATATGCGCTGAATGCAGAAAGGCACATGTCGCCCACCCTCGATGAAAGTCAGGTTTCCACGCGGATCCGAAACTTTCGGTAAGTCAATTATTTGGCAGTCGGATAGGCTCATTTGGCAATCCCTACATTTCTCGCTGGATTACCGAGTACGAGCATTCCATTTGGGACGTCTTTCGTCACAACCGCACCAGCTCCGACCATGGCACCCGCACCGATTGAGATACCGGGCATCAAAACAGCGCCCGCGCCGATCGAAGCCCCTGCACGAACGACAAGAGACGGAAACGATTCAGGGTACTGCCGACTTTTTGGATACTTGTCGTTTGTGAAAGACACGTTTGGCCCCACGAAAACGTCGTCTTCCAACCTGACACCGTCCCACAGCTGTACACCGGATTTCACTGTCACGCGATCTCCGATAACAACATCATTCTCGATAAAACAATGGGAGCAAATATTTGTCTCCCTACCAATGACGGCCCCCCTGAGCACAACCACATACTGCCAAATCCGAGTGCGGTCTCCTATCGCTTCACTCTGAACATCAGCGGTAGGGTGGATCATGACATCTTTACTGTTTTTCATGCACTTACCGTTTCAAATGTTTCTCAGTATTGTTGTCCCTTGTAGCGCCTTAGCAGGAAGCAGATCAAGTTGCCGTGAGCGATGTTTTGCCGGAGCTTGAAGTGGTTCCAGAAAACTGGACAGCGAGTTAATGTGGATTTCAAACCTTTTATGGGTTACGAGAATGGCGTAGCGCAGGAAGTCAACAGACCAGTTTAAGGCCGAACTTGCGTTGGAAACGCCGAGTGGTGACAAGGCGAACCAGGAGATCGCGGCGAAGCACTTGATGCATCCGAACTAGGTCAGCACTTGGAAGCGTCAGGCTCTAGATGGCGTGGCCGATGTATTTACACGTGGCGGCAAACTGGAAGGGCCGACAGAAGCAGAGGTCAAGGAGCCCAATGCCAAGATTGGGAGGCTGGCCGTCGAGAGTTTTTGTCCGAAGGGCTGAAGCGGTGAGCCTACAGCGTTTTGCGTAGACCAGGTTTTTTGTTACGCGAGCAATTTCCCAACCCAATCGCGCGTCGTTTCGCAGCCGACTGCAAAAATTCGTTCCGCAGACACGCCTTCTACAACCTGTAGGCTGAGCGAGTAAAGGAAAGGTGCCTATACAGCATATGAAATGATAGAACACGGGCAACGGTGATGCTTCAGGCGAAGTCGGGATACCTACTGATTATCGCCTGGCAGCAAGGGTAATTGAGATTGCAGACAGCAACTTGACGATATCAACCGGACCGCTTACGTGGGCTGATCAAGTTTGCTAGGAAAGCCTTCTGGGGTGAAGGCGAAGGCGAAATTACCTCGAACTAATCAAGCACCGAGATGTAAATGAACGGATAATCATTGGAACCGCGTGTTACGATTATCAGTGTAACCTATAACAGCGCCAGCACTCTTCCTCAGATGCTGGCGTCGGTACCCGATGGTGTTCCGATAGTGTTGGTCGACAATGGTTCAGGCGATTTAGAAGAGCTAAAGCGGCTTGCGCAACTCAAGAACGCCAAACTCATTCTAAACGACCAGAACATGGGTTTTGGAGTAGGGTGTAACCAGGGTGCAGCCGGGGTAGAGACCGAATACTTGCTGTTTTTGAATCCGGACGCGCGCTTAACGAGCGGCAGCTTGGAGAAGTTGCTGGCCGGTGCAGACCGTCACAAAACTGCTTCAGCGTTCAACCCCGCATTTACTCAAAAGTCTGGCAAAGGATTGCTGAAACGATCCAGTGTCTTGCTACCACGTAATAAGTGGTTGCGCGGGATTGAAACCGATACTGATTTACAGGTTCCGATATTGTCTGGCGCAGCGTTGCTTGTGCGCCAGTCGGCGTTCGAGAAGGTCGGTGGATTCGATGCAAATATCTTCTTGTACCACGAAGATGACGACATCTGTCTGCGTTTGAATGAACAAGTGGGGCCCTTGATATTCCTTCCCGACGCGGAAGTAACCCATATTGGTGGAGAATCTTCTCCCAAAAACCCAAAGATAGCTGCGATCAAAGCCTGGCACATGGGTCGCTCACGTGTTTACGCGGCACGCAAACACAAACGCCCGGCTCCTTTTTTGAATGCATTGATAAGTGCTTTACTGCAGGTGGCTTCACCTCTGGTTTTGTTTTCAAAACGAAAACGCGCCAAACAGGTGGCTTTTCTACGAGCTGTGTGGTCAACGCGGAACTTGTCTTCATCGACTTCGGGCAAACAGCACGAGTAAAAACGCACGGCTTTTTTCAAGCTTTCCGGCCCCCAACGGACCTCTGACATTGGGGTTTGACTGTTTTGCTAACAACCGGCCTGAGTCTGCAAAAAACAGTCGGCGTGGTATTTCTCTAAATCCACACATTTATCTTGAATACGAGGTAATGTAAGATTTTTTTTGTTGTACTTGGGTGGTTTTGTGGGATTACTGTGGAAACTTGTGGTGGAATTTGAGGACCCCGATGCAGCAAGACTCACTTCAGACAAAAAGTGAGTGCCAAAGGCTTTTGTTTGGGCTTTACCCAGACCAACGCCGACAAGGGGCTTTCTAACTTATCGCCTCCAATACCCGCGCTTCATCGCTAAACAGGATAGAATCGAATGCTGAATCCAAGGACCTCACAGACCGACGAAAGCGCCGACCTGCTGTCTCATGCGGTAAAGATAGCTGACCTGGCCAGCAAAGCAGCGCGGGGGTATTTTCGTGGCGCGCTGGGGGTCGAGTTCAAATCGGATGAAAGCCCGGTGACACAGGCCGACAAGAGTGTTGAATCCCAGGTTCGCGCCTATCTTGAACAGTATTTCCCCGATCACGGCGTCTTTGGAGAAGAACATGGGTTCGAAGGGCAGGATTGCCGCGAGGTTTGGATCATCGACCCGATCGATGGAACCCGGTCATTCCTGTCAGGTCATCCGCTGTTTGGATTTCTGTTGGGGCATCTGGTTGACGGCAAACCCGATATCGGCGTGATCGGCATGCCGGCGATAAATGAAGTGTTTACCGGCGTTTTTGGCCAGGGCGCCACGTTGAATGGCCATGCGATCACGACTTCGGCCCAAACGCGGCTGGATCAGTCCATTCTTTTTGTAAACGAAGGGGACAAGATCTATCGCGATCATCCGGCGTTATTCGACAGGCTGATGCAATCTGGACAGACCAGACGGTTCGCATATGATTGCTACCCCCATGCCCTGCTGGCGGCGGGTCATGTGGATGCTGTGATCGACTATGATCTACAGCCCTATGATTACCTGCCAGTGCTGGCCGTGGTTGAAGCTGCGGGTGGGGTGATGACAGATTGGCAGGGTCAGCCGCTTGACTTGAATTCTGACGGCCGGGTGATTTCAGCGGCTACACCCGAGCTGCACGGGGAAATGTTGGACTTGGTGAACGGGTAGGATCATGGCGATAGTAAGCTTTCTCATCAGCCTGGCCGGAGCCACGATGCTGCTGCTTTACGCAGTGCGGATGGTCCGCACAGGGATCGAGCGCAGCTATGGGGCTTCGTTCCAGCGCCTCATGACGGGCCAAAGCCATTATGCACAGGCGTCAATGGTGGGCATTGTAATGGCGGTGGTTCTGCAAAGCTCGGCAGCGGTTGCCCTTTTGACATCGGGTTTTGCTGCTGGGGGGTTCCTGACCTTTCCCACCGGTCTTGCAATCGTGCTGGGCGCTGATCTCGGTTCGGCGCTAATTATTCAGGTGTTGTCATTCCAGCTGGGTTGGCTGATACCGTTGCTTCTGGCGGTTGGCGGGTATCTGTTTGTCAAGACCGAGGCCAAGAGGCCCCGGCAATTGGGGCGCATCCTGATGGGGATTGCGTTCATCTTGATTTCATTGCGCTTTTTGCGCGAAGCCATGGACCCGATCCGGGACAGTGCCTTTCTGCCTGCCGTCGCCGAGTATCTGGCACGCGACTATATTACAGCGTTTCTGGTCGGCGGCGCGCTGGCCTTTGTTATGCATTCCTCGGTCGCGGCGATCCTGATGTGTGTGACGCTGGTCCAGATCGGCGCGATTCCGTTTGCCGCCGGGCTGTCGCTGGTATTGGGTGCCAATTTCGGTTCAGCCTTCATACCTGTTTGGCTGAGCAGGGGGATGGAAATGCCCGCCAGGCGCATACCCTTTGCCAACCTGGCCTTGCGCGGCAGCTGGGCGATAGTCACACTTTTCGCGGCGACTGCGGCACTGCGTGCCGGTGTTCTGGGGGATTTGCAGGGCGGTCAGATGCTGGTCAATGCGCATCTGGCGTTCAATGCTTCGTTGCTGGTGCTGGCGCTGCCGTTCTGCGGGCGTTTGCGCGCGCCGTTCGAGCAGTTTTTTCCGGACCCGAAATCTGCGAACGCGCTGGCCCAGTCAGGTCGCCCGGCCAGTGCGCTGGACGTACGCACTGCTGGCAGCCCGTCCCAGGCGCTGTCCAGCCTCAAGCGTGAACTGCTGCGAATGAGTGATCTGGTCGAGTCGATGTTCCGCCCGTCGCTGGAATTGTACCGCAGCGGCGACAAGGACCAGATACGCGCCGTAAGGGACATGGACGAAGATGTGAACGACTGCCTGTCGGGTATTCGAAAATTCGTGGCCGCCATTCCCGAGGAGACGTTCGGAAAGCAAAACGCAAAAGTGGCGCGCGACCTGATGGAATACGCAATCCGTCTGGAAACTGCGGGCGACGTTGTTGCCAAGCGGTTGACTGTTCTGGCGGGCGACATGCGGAAAAAGGGCGCTTCATTTTCAACAGAGGGCTGGTCGGAACTGGTTGAGATGCACGAAGGCATCCTGGCCAACCTCAAACTGGCCTCAAACGTTCTGATCTCGGACGATCTGGAAAGCGCCCGTCTGCTGAGCCTTGAGAAAACCGAAATCAAACGGGCCGAGCGCGACAGCCGCAAACGCCACCTCAAACGCCTACAGCACGGCAGTACGGAAAGCTTTGAGACCAGCGATATCCACCTGGAAACCCTGCGCGCGTTCCGGGAATTCAACAGCCACATCGCTGCGGTGGCCTATCCAATCCTGTATCGAAACGGGCAATTGCTGGAAACACGCCTGATCGAAGAAATGCCGCGCAAAGAGCAGGGCGAGGACACAGAGGTCTAGGCTATCGGTACCGGCAAAGGTCGGTTTCGTAGGGGTGCGGTCTGTTACAGATTGTACCCGCTCAGGCCGGTTTCTGCCGCTTTTGCGCGTGGCCGTGCTGGACGCGGGGTTAGAATAAGGTAGCGTGTCGGCACTTGTTTCCGGGGGCTATCCGTGCTGCGTTTCTTAATCTTCATTCTGTGTCCGGTCGTGCTGACGGCCTGCGTCGACCGGACCGTATCCGAAACGGTCCCATCTGCATTGAAAATCGGAACTCCCGAAACAGTTTTTGCGGCCACCACACGTGCACGCGAGCCCGATGGCGCGTATGGATTCCGCCGCGCAGAACGACTGCAATTTCTGGAAACGACCGTGTCGATACCACCGGGCCGTTCACCGGGAAGCCTTAAATTTTCATACGCAAACCCTGACCCGAGAAAGCAGTTCGTACTGGCAGAGGTCGATCAGCTAAGCGGGCCGCAACAGTTGAAGGACAGGCTGAGTGGGGCTGACGAAGTCACGATTTTTGTGCATGGCTATAACTCCACTCAGACAGAGACATTGTTCCGGGCTGCTCAGCTGTCACATGATATCGGTATTCCCGGTCAGATCCTTGTCTATTCATGGCCCAGCCGCGCGACGGGCTATGGTTATGCCTATGATCTGGACAGCATGTTGTTTGCCCGTGATGGGCTGGAGGAAACCATTCGTCTTCTCAAGTCGATGGGGGTCAAGCGGGTGGCCCTTGTGGCGCATTCAATGGGCGGCGCGCTGGCTATGGAGATGATACGGCAAACCGAACTGAAACAGCCGGGCTGGGCAAAGCGAAATCTGGAAGGTGTTATTCTGATCTCTCCCGATCTGGACGTGGATGTTTTTCGGTCGCAGATGAACAGTATCGACAATCCTCCTGATCCTTTTGTCGTGATGGTGTCCAAGAAAGATAAGATCCTGAACATTTCAGGTCGGCTGAGGGGAACCGCCGATGGTGAAAGGCTGGGCAATATCGGATCGGCCGAGAAACTGTCCGAATATCCGATTGAAATCGTGGATACGACTGCCTTCAACAGCGATGCGGAATCTTCCCATTTTGTGGCCGCCACTTCTCCGGCCCTGTTGACTATCCTCCGCTCCGTGCGCCGGGTCAGCGAAACCTTTGGGCGCGATGACCGGCGCGGGATCGACATCCTCGTACCGCCAAGCCAGCGCAATCCTGTTGGCGCAACAGAAATCGTGCTGACTGAAACCGGCCAGGCCCAGGTGAGCAATCCGTGACGCGGGTTTCCCTGCACCGGTTTCTTGTGGACAACGCGACCTGGCTTGCGACCGGCGTTCTGCTGACATTTCTGTCCAGTTTCGGGCAAACCTTTTTCATCTCGGTCTTTGCTGGTGAAATCCGCTCTGAATATGGCCTCAGCCACGGCGCATGGGGTGGGCTGTACACGTTAGGCACGACCCTGTCTGCAATCGTGATGATCTGGGCTGGAGGGTTGACGGATATCTTCCGCGTACGGGTATTGGGCCCAGTTGTGTTGGCGGGACTGGCGTTGGCCGCCATTGCAATGGCGCTGAACACCTGGCTGCTGCTGTTACCACTGGTGATCTTTCTGCTGCGGTTATTTGGGCAGGGGATGAGCACGCATCTTGCCGTGGTCGCAATGGCCCGCTGGTTCACGGTTACGCGGGGCAAAGCACTTTCCATCGCGTCCACCGGCTATGCGCTTGGCGAGGCGTTGTTGCCGCTGATTTTTGTTGGCGCCATGGTCTATCTGGATTGGCGCTGGCTGTGGGTTGCCGCGGCGGGCATCACGGCGCTGGGTATTCCGGTTCTGATGCGGCTGCTGCGAGAAGAGAGAACTCCACAAAGCCTCGCCAACGCGTTTTCAGCATCGGGAATGCAGGGAAAACACTGGACCCGGCGGGACGCTCTGTTCCATCCTTTGTTCTGGTTTATGGTGCCATCAGTGCTTGGGCCATCCGCATTCATCACCGCATTTTTTTTCCATCAGGTTTTTCTGGCTGATGTGAAGGGTTGGCAGCATATCCAACTGGTGGCTCTATTCCCGATCTTTACCGGAATATCTCTGTTTTCCATGTTTGTCGCAGGCTGGGCGCTGGATAAATGGGGGACCGCCCGGATCATGCCCTACTACCAGCTTCCGATCGCACTTGGGTTCGTTATTCTGGGCACAACCAATTCGATCAGCGGCGCGACCCTGGGGCTGGTCTTCCTGGCCTTGACGGTTGGAGCAAACAGCACATTGCCCAGCGCATTCTGGGCCGAATTCTACGGAACCCGGCATATCGGTGCGATCAAGGCGATGGCCGCGGCCGTCATGGTGCTGGGATCGGCCATCGGCCCGGGCCTGACCGGCGTTCTGATAGACCTTGGCGTTTCGCTGAACACACAGTTCATCTGGATTGGGGTGTTCTTCGTGCTGGTTTGCGTTCTGGTCCGAACAGGCATTTCCCGCGCCCGTCGGGATTTTTAGCGCATTCGCCTGAGATAGACGTAATAAGCACCCTCGCCGCCATGACTGATATGCGCGGGCGTGATCTGCATCACCGCCTGCGCCAACGGCGGTATGGACAGCCAATGCGGCACTTGATTGCGTAATACGCCACGCGGCGTCGGGATTGGGCCGGGTTCGTCGCGGTCCTTGCCCTTGCCGGTTACCACCAGAACCAGTCGTTTACCTTGTGCCTGCGCGCTCAGGATAAAACGGATCAACGCAGGATGGGCCGTATCAACCCGCATACCGTGAAGATCCAGTTTGCCTTCGGGCTTTAGCTTACCGCGCTTCATCCGGCCAAAAGCCTTGATATCCATCTGAACAGGCGCGGCACGCAGCGTGTCCGTCAACGATGGTTTCAGATCGTTTGGCTTCGAGTTCGGCTGAAGGTTCTGACCAAGCTCAAAAACTTCAAACCGGGGTTTTGGTGTTTTTCTGGGCCTGGGTTTCGGCAGGGTGGTCGGATGGACGGTCTGAGGACAGTCCGGATGCAGACGCTCGGCCTGTTTGGTGACCTTGCGCCAAAGCTCGATCTCATCGGTTGTCAGTTTGCGCCGGGTCATCAGAATTCATCCGGCAACAGGGCATAGGCGCGCTGAATGGGCAACAACAGAACCATCCGACCCGGATCTTTCAGCCTGCCCGCAGCCTGTCCGGCTTCTTCACCGGTACCGAAAAAGATGTCCGCCCGTTGCGCGCCTTTGATGGCCGCGCCTGTGTCCTGCGCGATCATTAGCCGTCGCAACGGGTTTTCACCGTCCTTTTCCACCCAGACAGGTGCGCCCAATGGCGTATAAGCGGGGTCCGCCGCAATCGAGCGCATTGTCGTGATCGACCGGTTCATCGCCCCCAAAGGTCCAAATTCAGGGGCAACGCGTGAAACTTCGCGAAAAAACACGTATGACGGGTTGTGAAACAGCAACTCGGCACCGGCCTCGGGGTTCTTGCGCACCCAGGCGCGGATCATCTGGGCGCTGACCTCATGCGCACCCAGAACCCCGCGTCGCACCAACTCGACACCGATCGACCGATAGGGGTGACCATTCGCACCACCATATCCAACCCGCAGCGCACCGCCATCCGACAATCGAATACGCCCCGAGCCCTGAATTTGCAGAAAGAACAGCTCAACTGGGTCGTCGACCCAGGCAATCTCTAGCCCGCGGCCCTGCATCACATCGCCGGTCAGGATGTCACGACGGCTCAGCCATGGTCCTTCCGCACGGGCTTCGGGCGGCATCTTGTAGATCGGGTATTTGAAACGGTCTGTCCGGGTGCGCGCGCCGTCAAGCTCGGGTTCAAAATAGCCGGTAAACAGGCCCTCTTTGTCATCCTCGACCAGAACAGGGCGGAAGAATAACTCGAAAAAGGCGCGGGCAGCATCCGGTTCATATGTTCTGGCCACACCACACAAGGCGCGCCAATCCGGGTCATCCAGATCACCGCACGTGTTCAGAAAAACGGAAAGGGCCGAGCCGTGGTCGTCCTCCGCCCAGCCCTGCAGATCGTCAAACGACAGAATGGATCGCGTTGCCTCGGCTCCGGCAGCACTGGCGGTGGTCATTGCGCCCACCAGTAAAAGCGACCGAAGCGTTGCAATCATGCGTCCGTGGCGACAAGCAGCCAGTTCGGATCGTCCTTGCCCATGACACGGGCAAAGGTCCAGCTGTCCTTCTGGCGCTTCACGGTATTCGGGTTGCCTTCGACGATGTCGCCTCCGCGATCGCGCACGACCGAGGTCAGCTCTCCCACGAACTTCATCGTGATTTCGGCCTGGTTCGTATCCTTGTCGAATTTCACATCCGTCAGGGTGGTTTCCCGCACGCCGATGAATTCGGCCTCGATGGTCAGGCCCTGATCTTCACGTGCTGCCACGACCGAAACGAAAGTCTCGAACACTTCTTCCGACAGGAAAGGCTGGATTTCATCCAGATTGCCCCTTTCAAACCCCATCACGATCATCTCATACGCACCGCGCGCACCCTGAACGAACTCGCCGACCGAGAAGCCGGGCTCGACACGTTTCATTGCAGCCAGGGTTTGCGCCTGTTCGCTGTCTTCGGCGACATGGTCGGTAATGTCATGATCCGGGCCGCCATCGATCACCTCGAAACCGCGGCGCGATTTATGGGCTTCAGGCTGTTGCTGCACAGGCGGTTTTTCAAAGCCTTCACGCGTGCCCAATACGCTTTTGAGGCGCAGGATCAGGAAAATGGCAATTCCGGCCAGGACCAGGAGCTGGATCATAGGGTTGTCGCTCATTTCATTCTCTTTTCAACGCCGCGACTTTGTATACACGGCCTCATGCCACTATGTAGGTGACAGTGAGTGGCAAGTCCACAGCCCGGCCTAAGGGAAAGGATAACGCAAATGTATCTGTTCTTGGCATTTTTGTTGGTGCCCATAATCGAAATCGCGCTGTTTATTCAGGTTGGTGGTTTGATTGGGTTGTGGCCGACACTTGCCATCGTAGTGCTGACCGCGGTTCTGGGCACGGTTTTGGTGCGGACACAAGGTCGCATGGCGCTTGGACGGCTGCAACGGTCCTTTGCCGAATTGGACGATCCGACCGAACCCCTGGCCCATGGGGCAATGATCCTGTTGTCGGGCGCTTTGTTGCTGACACCGGGTTTTTTCACTGATGCCGTTGGTTTTGCGTTGTTAGTTCCCGGTATCCGCATCGCCGTTTTCCGGTACCTGAAATCCAAGGTTACAGTGACTCAGTTCCAGATGGGGCCGGGCCCCGGATATCAAACCCGGGGGAACCCTTTCGATCAGGGCGATATCATCGATGGGGAATTCACCGAAGTTCGGCCAAAAAAAGACTCCTCGAAGCCTTCGAAATGGGTGGAAGGCCCCCACCAGCATTGAGGTGCCGCGCCCAACTTGCTAAGCAGTGGCGAATTTCATTTTTGGAGTAGATCCATGGCCGAAGAAAACGCTGCAGAAAACACTGCGGCCCAAGCCGCCCCGCAGGTTCAGATGCGTGTTCTGGGGCAGTTCATCCGTGATATGTCCTTTGAAAACGTGATGGCGCAAAAGGGCGTTTCCGGAGACGTACAACCGGAAATCGCCGTTCAGGTGAATCTGGATGCCAAAAAACGCGCGGCGGACCATCAGTTCGAAGTTTCGATCAAGCTGAACCTGACATCCAAAGCCAAAGGCATGGATGACATCTTGTTCCTGTGTGAACTGGACTATTGCGGAATGTTCCACGTGGAAGGTGTGCCGGAAGATCAGCTGCACCCGTTCCTGATGATCGAATGCCCGCGCATGTTGTTCCCGTTCCTGCGCCGCATTGTCAGCGATATCACCCGCGATGGCGGCTTCCCGCCGGTCAACCTGGACAATATCGATTTCGTTGCGCTCTATCGCAATGAGTTGATGCGCCGTCAGGCCGAACAGGCCCAAAAAGCAGACGCGTAAGGTTTTGACCCGCGCCTGTCCGGATCAGGCGCGGGTCCACAAGGCGTTCTCGCCCAGTTTTTCCACGAAAGCTTCATGTGCTGCGCGTTCATCCTCGGTGATCCGGGATGGCAATGGTGTGCTGCGCGGTGTAGCTCGCCAATCATCGCTGCCACCGTCCGCAGAAGATGTGGATGTCGACAGACCAAAATCCGGCTGCCGCCCACCGATCAATTCCAGGTAAACCTCGGCCAGAATTTCCGAGTCGAGCAACGCGCCGTGCAACACACGGTTCGAGTTGTCGATATTGAAGCGACGGCACAGCGCATCCAGTGACGCTGGCGAACCGGGGAACCGTTTACGGGCAATTGCCAGTGTATCCAACGCCTGCTCCATGGGGATAAGCGGGGCACCCATCCATTTCAGCTCGGCATTCAGGAACTTCATGTCGAATGAGGCGTTGTGGATCACCAACCGCGCATCGCCAACAAATTCGCGAAATCCATGGCCAACCTTTGCAAAGACCGGCTTGTCTTTCAGAGTCACTTCGCCCTTTTCAGGCGGGCGCGGGGTTTCCAGCAGATCGGGACCTATACCATGCACGCCAA
>NZ_JBXWSL010000052.1:0-18289 GCF_059613425.1 Ruegeria sp. BHSA123
GGTTTCTGATCGAATCGGCTCGCTTGATCTGGGCGCTGACGACTATGTCACCAAACCGTTTGATCATGCCGAACTTGAAGCGCGCTGCCGCGCTGTTCTGCGCCGCAAATCTGGGAATACGAAGACAACGATTGAAGTCGGCGGCATCGTATTCGACCCTCTTGCAGGCCATCTGACGGTGGGTGACGAGACCGTGTCGCTGCGTAACCGTGAACTGCGCCTGCTGGAATTGTTCATTAGCGCACCTGGTCAGGTTTTTTCGAAACAAAAACTAACCGACCGGCTGTTTTCTTATGATGATGATGTCTCTGATAACGCGATCGAAGTTTATGTGGGCCGCTTGCGCAAGCATCTGGAACCCTCGGACCTGAAGATCACTACGTTGCGTGGGCTGGGATACAGGTTGGATCATGCCTCCTGATCCCAATGTGTCAGGATCACTGCGGAACAGGCTGGTTCTGACACTGATCGGTGGCGCGGCCATACTTGCGTTCCTGCTGTATGTCGCAGTACGAAACTATGCTGCGCAGGTCGCGCTACAGGGGCAAGACAACATACTTGGCGCATCAGTGGCCTCTATCCTCGATGCGGCCGCTTTGCGGGAAGGCGTGTTGGAGGTCGATATCCCGTACGCGGCCTTCGCGATGCTAAGCACCCCTGCGGACGACAGAATCTTCTATTCTATCTTTCAGGACGGGTCGTTTCTGTCCGGATACGAGGATTTTCCACCGACCATAGGACCGCATGACGGCAAGTCGCTTTTCAGGTTCAGCCAGATTCGCGGTGAAACCATTCGTCAGGTCAGCGCCAGCCGGACTTTGGTGGGATTGGATAAGCAAATCGAGCTCGTGGTCGCGCTGGGGCAAACGCAAGATGCGTTGGCGGAGACTCTGGACCAGATTTCGCGCAATGCGGCGATTCTGGGCGTAGGGTTCTTTGCCCTTGCCGCCGCTCTTTCCTTTTGGGCGACGTCCTCGACCATCGGGCAGTTGAACAGGTTGACAACCTCTGTCACCCGCCGTGGCCCACAGGACTTGAGCCCGTTCAAAAAGCCGGTACCCCGCGAAATGGCCCCTTTGGTTGCTTCACTGAACTCATTGATGGGTCGGCTTGATCAGTCACTGAGCCAGTCAGAAGATTTTATCGCCGAAGCCGCTCACCGCGTTCGCACCCCGCTTGCCACTGTCAGGTCATATGCTGATGCCACTTTGCAAAGAGTTGAAAAAGAAGAAAACCGCGAGGCGCTGCGTTCGATGGTGCGCGCCATTGACGAAAGCTCACGTGCAGCTGGTCAGCTGTTGGATCACGCAATGATCACGTTCCGGGCTGATCATCTTGAGCGGGAAGACATAGACCTGAACGCCTTGGTCCGTGACCTTGTGCAGCGCCTAACACCAATTGCCGAGATGAAGGACCTGTCACTGTCGCTTTGTGGCGACCCACAGGTCATGTATTCAGGTGACCCCATCCTCATTCAAAACGCCGTACGCAACATGATTGACAATGCACTGAAATATGCTCCGGCCGACAGTTCTGTTCGCATCGAAGTCACTTCGGAACCACGGGTTCAAATCCGGGTAAAAGATCGTGGCACGGGGTTCCCCATAAACGAAATTGACACTCTCACGCGCCGTTTCGAACGGGGTAAGAACGCAAGTGGCACCATCGGGTCCGGTCTGGGCCTGACCATCGCGCGGGACGTTGCAACAGCGCATGGTGGAACGCTTGACTTGTCCAACAGGCAGGGAGGCGGCGCTTGCGTTACATTATCGCTTTAGTCTTCCTTTGGTTTCCTGCTGTCACACTGGCGCAAATCTGGGAGGATCGGCAAGTATTCAACGCCGAAGCAGACGAGGCGCATATTCGGGTCATCTCGAGCACGGATACGTTTTTGTTTGAGCCTATGATTTCCGGTTTTATCAAGGAGAACCCTGACATTTCTGTCGAGTATATGGTGACGGGTACTGCCGACATCGATCGAATCGTGCGTGCCGCACCGGAAGATTTCGATATTGTCATTTCCAGCGCTATGGACCTGCAACTGAAACTGGCCAATGACGGATATGGACGCGTGATCGATGACATATCTCTGCCGTCCTGGGCGCAGTGGCATCGCAGTCTTTTCGCCTTCACGTTTGAGCCCGCGACCATCGTGATCAACCGTGCCGCCTTTTCCGGCACGCCTATCCCGGAGACCCGACAGCAACTGATCGAAGCACTTCGAATGCGACCGGACAGTTTTCGGGGCCGGGTGGGAACTTATGACATCCGCCAGTCCGGTCTAGGGTATCTGTTTGCGACGCAGGATGCCCGTGCGTCAGAAACGTTCTGGCGTCTGATGGAAGTCATGGGCGGTTTGGATGTGCGTCTGTACTGCTGTTCGGGTGACATGATTGACGACCTTGTCAAAGGCGAGATCGCCGTCGCCTACAATGTACTTGGCAGCTACGCGGATGCGCGCGCCGGGCACAAGGATACGCTTGAGGTTATTCTGCCGTCGGATTTTCAGACGACCATGATGCGCACGGCGATGGTGCTTGAAGGTACACCCGTACCTGAATTTGCCGCGTCTTTTGTCCGTCACCTTGTATCCAGTCAATCCAGCCGGGCAGGTGGCAGCCATACCCTCCCGCCTTTGGCGCCTTATGACACGGACGAAGAACGTGAAACGATCGGGCTGGATCCAGCGTTGATGACGTTTTTGGACAGATTAAAACGCCGCCGGTTTCTGGCCGAATGGGAAAGCGCGGTAATCCAGAGATAGCCCTGCCGTTATTCCCTAAATGCACGATTGAAGTAATCGGCCATCGGCTTGACAAGATAGGACAACGGAGTGCGCTCATCGGTTTTGATCAGTGTCTCAACAGGCATACCCGGCAAAAGTTCCTGACCGTTGAGACGGTCCATTTCACCATCATTCATAATCACCTCGGCGCGGTAGAAAGTGAAGCCGGACTGTTCATCCGTGAAAGTGTCGGCAGACACGTTTTTGACCTGCCCGTCCAATTCAGGTGTTTCGCGCTGATTGAAGGCCGGAAATCGCAGGGCGACAGGTTGACCCACGTGCAGCTGATCCACATGGATTGCGTCCACACGCGCGGCGACCAGCAATGGCGTATCCTGTGGGACCACATACATCATGGGTTCGCCCGGCTGAATCACCGACTGCAGGGCAAAGACCTGACTGCCGTAAACGGTTCCGTTGACAGGTGCGCGGATGTCCAAACGTGCCATCCGCTCGGACAGGGATAGTCGGCGTTCCGATAGTTCAGCAATTTGGGCCTGTACGTCTCGCAAAGTGGTAATCGCCTCCTCCCGGCGGGTTGCAGTCAGTTCAACGATCTGGATCTCGGTTGATGCGATCTGCCCTTTGAGGCGGGCGACAGCGGCTTCCAGTCGACCTATTTCACCTGTCAGGCTGGCTTCTTCCCGTTGCAGGGCCAGCACGCGACTGGTTTGGGTCAATCCACGTTTCAACAGGCTTTGCTGGTCTTCCAGCTCATCCTCGATCAACTCAACCTGACGGCGCAGGGAAACGAGTTGGGCTTGTGTGCCTTCGATCTCACTTTCGATCTGAACCAACTGCTTTTTCAGTTGTTCGTGCTGCTTGGACATTGTTTCCACCCGCGCGTCGAACAAGTTTTGTTGCCCTACAATCAGGTCGGGATCAATGCTGTATTCCTCCTGTACCTCGTGCAACTGCGCCGACAGCTCTTGCGACGAAAGCCCGTCGCGTTCGGCCTGAAGCCGGGCACGCCGGACCAGAAGTTCGAAAAGCTGCGCTTCCACAATCGTCTGTTCGGACAATAGGAAAGTATCATCCAGTCTCAGCAACATCTCGCCCGAGGCGACCACATCACCATCGCGTACAAAGATTTCGCCAACAACGCCGCCATCAGGGTGTTCGACCACCTGACGGTTGCTTTGTACCTCGATCACGCCTGAGGATACGATCGCACCAGCTAGGCGTGTCTTCACTGCCCAAAGGCCCAGTCCGCCGACCAAAATGGCAAGCGCGGCGAATCCTACCAGGGCGGGGATTCTCATACTCCAGGCCTGCGCCTGCTTCTTGGTCGTGTTTTTTGCCATTATTCACCTACGGGGCTAAGCTTGCGCTTAATCGCGCCCGCATTCTGCACCATTGCGCTGAGAACCTCGTCACGACTACCGAACTTGACCACTTGTCCTTTTTCGACAACGGCCAGATCGTCACATTCCGAAATGGCCTGCGGGCGGTGTGTCATGATGATCGCGGCTTTGCCGGCCGCCTTGAGCCCCCTCACGGCCGCGTTCAAGGCTTCGGTGCCATCCGCGTCCAGTGCCGAGTTTGGTTCGTCCAGAATAAGCAGAACAGGGTCGCCATAGAGGGCGCGGGCCAGAGCGATGCGCTGTTTCTGTCCACCTGACAACTGACTGTCATTGCCTTCAAGGAAGGTGCCATAACCTTTCTCCAAAGACAGGATCAGGTCGTGTGCATTGGCTTTTTTGGCCGCGGCCACCACCGCTTCGGAATCCGGGTTCTCCGACATCCGGGCGATGTTCTCGGCCACCGTTCCGTTAAATAGGGTAACCTGCTGCGGCAAATATCCGATATGGCTGCCCAAATCGTTGGAGTCATATTGATCCAGAGTGGCACCACCCAGCCGAATTTCCCCGGCTGCCGGATTCCAAAGCCCCAGCAACGCCTTGGCCAGTGTCGTCTTTCCCGACCCGCTTTTGCCGATGACACCCAGCGCCTTGCCCGGTTGCAGTTTCAGATTGACGTTCCGCAACGTTGGCGTTGTTGCCCCAGGGGGAATGACAGTCAGCGATTTTGCTTCCAGCTGCGCCTTCGGGATGGGCAAGCGGATCCGCTGCTCTTCGGGTGGGGTCTGATCCAAAAACCGGCTGAGGGAAGTCCAGGCGGTTCGCGCACGTTCGATCATGCCCCATTGGCCAACCGCTTGTTCGACCGGGGCGAGGGCCCGACCCAAAAGGATTGAGCCCGCAATCATCGCGCCCGGTGTCATTTCATTTTGCAGAACCAGCCACGCGCCCAAGGCAAGCATTGCAGATTGAAGAAACAGTCGTAGCGACTTGGTCAGAGATGTAAAACTGCCTGTCCAATCGCTGGCAGAAATGGTTTGGCGTAAGGCATTCGAACGCTGGTCCAACCACCGCTTTGTCACGTCCGCCTGCATACCTTGAGAGCGCACAACCTCTGCCGCTTGTCTCGCATGTTCCGCAAAGGCGTTTGCCCGCGCCGCTGCAGATTGTGCCTCGGCGACTTTCCTGCTGGTCAGCGCCTGATTGAGCAGTGCAATCACGACAAGTAGAACACCGCTTGTCACGGCCAGCCAACCCAGCAGGGGATGAAACAGGAAAATCGCGCCCAGAAAAACAGGCGTCCATGGTATATCCATCACCGCCAGCAGAACGGGGGACGAACACAGGTTTCGAATGGATTCCAGATCACGCAAGGCCGTCGCCGGGGCAGATCGTATTTGCGGCATAAGTGAACGCCGCAGCGTTGCTTCGAAGACGCGCTCATCCAACTGTGACTGGAACCGTGCGCCGAACCGGGCAACGATGCGTCCGCGGGCAAAATCCAGCATCGCCATCAGCGCATAAAGCAACGCCACCAACAAAAACAACGCTGTCAGTGTTTCCACCGCACGCGAGCCCAATACCCGGTCATACACCTGCAACATAAACAATGGGCCTGTCAG
The DNA here is from genome assembly GCF_059613425.1 of Ruegeria sp. BHSA123. Classification (NCBI taxonomy): domain Bacteria; kingdom Pseudomonadati; phylum Pseudomonadota; class Alphaproteobacteria; order Rhodobacterales; family Roseobacteraceae; genus Ruegeria; species Ruegeria sp. BHSA123. Next base: position 5,709 of record NZ_JBXWSL010000052.1, read on the forward strand.
CATAAGCAGGTTCACAAAAATGCTGAACAAGAACGCCAAAGCAAGGAACGCGATCCCCTGATTGCGCACATTGCGCAGTTCATGTCGGGGGGCCGCGGATACGCGGTGTTCAGGTTTCAATGTTTTAAATCCATATTATTCGGAGATGCGACCCCGCACTTAAAAAGTTAGATCAGCCTTGCCAAGTTTGCACATCTTTTTTTGGGCAAGAAACCGCGGGTCCTTGGCGTAAAGAAGCACTATTCAGCCGTAGCTGACAAAAAAACCTAACGGCGATTATGGGCACCGTTAGGCGGGCGCTTCAGGATAACGGCAATTCGGGCGGAATACAGCAAGAAAGACGGTCACGCAAAGACCATAACCCGCCAACAAGCCGCAGGCGAGGAAGGCTGTATCGATCCGGCCGCGAAATGACCGAGACCAAATTTTTTCGACTTTATCTGTAGGGATGGCAAGTGTTGTTATATTGTCGGACATTATTGTTTATTTTGTCCTACATTAAATGTAGAAGTGAATGAAACACGAATCGGAGAAGTCGCACGTGGTCAAAAGAACGCCCCTAAAGGAAAAAGCTGAGAGTGTCGGCAACACCTTGAAGGTGCTACCGGCTGGCAGCAGTGGCCGGGACGTTCTGGAAGCTCTCTCTGGAATGATCGAAGCGGAAGGTTTGAAAGTAGGCGATCGCCTGCCGCCAGAGATCGAAATTGCAAATCAGCTTGGAATCGGACGGGCGAAGGTTCGCGAGGCCCTGACAAGTTGGCAGAACATGGGCATCGTTGTGCGGAACAAGAAAGCAGGGACGCGTTTGGCAGCCGAGGTATCTGCCAACACGATCCATCTCCCACTCACGCTGAAGCTCGAAGCCGAAAGCCTTTTGCGGACACACGCCGTGCGCCGGCCACTGGAAATCGAGGCTGCAAGGTTGGCTGCATTGAATTGCTCAGACGCGCAGCGGCTTTTGATTTCGGCCCGCGTTGCCGAGCTCATAGCTGTTCATTCTGCGGGTGAGGATTGGCGACCGGCCGACTACCGGTTTCACGCGGCACTGCATGAAGCGTGCGGAAACCCACTTTTCGGGCAGTTGATACGGCAAATTCAGAAAGCATTTCACGAAGTATATGACACCCCATTCGGCCAACCACACTTGGGTCAAGCCTCAATTCCAATACATGCGCAGCTGGCTGAAGCAGTTGTCGCAGGCCGTGCAGATGAAGCCGCGCGTATTATCGGCGAGATCATGGACATGGTCGAAGCAGAAGTCCTAGAAATCATGGAAAGTCAGAATGTCTGATTACAGAGACCTTGCAACGCGTCTTGCAACTATCTTCCCGGAAGAGGCAGGTTCGGTCACGCCTCCTATTGTTCAAACCTCACTATTCACCTTTGACAATTATCAGAGTTTTGAAGACCGGATGGCCGGAAGATCAGAAACAGCCATCTACACGCGCGTGGAAAACCCGACCGTCGCCGCGTTTGAAACGCTCATGGCTGAAGCCGAACAAGGTCAGGCTGCCGTTGCATTTGCTTCCGGGATGGCGGCCATTTCCTCAACGCTGCTGGCATTTGTCAAACCCGGTGACCGGATTGCCTGCGTCGAACACGTCTATCCGGATTCATTCCGGTTTATGGAGCGCATCCTGCGCCCGTTCGGGGTGCATATCGACTACCATGCGCCGGAGCGTTTCGAGAACGACCCCGATCTGCTTGCCGATGTAACGGTGGCCTATCTGGAGAGCCCCGGATCGATTGTTTTTGAGGCGATGGATCTACGTCGTGTCGCAGAGCATGCCAGACGCCACAATGTGTTGACGATAATCGATAATTCATGGGCAAGCCCGGTGTTCCAACGCCCCCTCGCACTGGGCATCGACATCGTCATCCACTCGGCCTCGAAGTACATTTCGGGGCACTCGGACACGGTTGCGGGCGTGGTGGTTGCCTCCCGGGACCATATCGCCCGCATCCGTGATCTGACACTTCCTTTGCTTGGGGCCAAACTGGCACCTTTTGAGGCCTTCCTGCTGACGCGCGGCCTGCGCACGCTGAACGCACGCATGATGCAGCATCAAGCGACGGCCAACATGTTTGTTGATCGCCTGGCCACTGTTCCGCAGGTCAGGCGGGTCAACTCACCAGGCGCCAACGACGTGCCCGGGCTGACGGGGCGGTCCGGACTTATGTCGGTTGAGTTTGATGACAGTGTCGACATCGCCAAACTTTCTGATGCCTTGAACCTTTTCCGCCTCGGTGTGAGCTGGGGTGGCTTCGAAAGTCTGATCCTGCCTGCGCGCGTCGGACTTGCTCAGGCTGGTGAACAAAACTCAATGCAGAAATTTGGGGTCTCACCCAATCTGGTGCGCCTGAGTTTGGGGCTCGAGTCGGCAGAAGATCTATGGGCCGATTTTTCTTCGGCGCTCGCCGAAAGCACGGCTTAGAACCGTTCGCTCAATAAAATCAACAGGAGGAAAACATGAAGAAACTACTAACTGGAATGACGGCTGCGGCCGTGCTCATGGGTTCGGCATCTTACGCCGAGACCACATTGAAACTGGTCGAGGTTATTACAAGCCCCGAGCGTACAGAGGTGCTTCAGGGACTGGTTGATGAGTTTGAAGCCAATAATCCCGACGTCACTGTCGAGATTGTATCGCTACCTTGGGGTAACGCGTTCGAAAAGCTGGCAACAATGGTGGCAGGTGGCGACATCCCTGATGTGGTTGAAATGCCCGATACCTGGCAGGCTCTTTATGCTGGGTCCGATCAGCTGGTCAGTCTCAAGGATCATGTCGCCGGATGGGAACACGGGGCTTCGCTGACTGACAAGACAGTCGCTATGGGCAGCCAGGCGGGTGATCTCTATATGATCCCGTACGGATTCTATCTGCGGGCGATGTTCTACAACAAGAAACTGCTGGCCGAAGCGGGTATCGACACTCCCCCGACAACGATGGAGGAGTTCAAGGCAGCCTCGGCCGCAGTGTCCGAGCTTGAGGGCAAGTATGGGTACTGTTTGCGCGGTGGTCCCGGTGGAACAAATGGCTGGATCATGTTCGCCGCAGCCATGAACGGCACCAACGAGTTCTTCACAGAAGACGGTGTCAGCCGCATCAACGAGCCCGGCTCGGTCGAAGGTATCCAGTTCATGATCGACATGTATCAGAACGGATATGCGCCCAAGGACGCCGTCAGTTGGGGCTTTAACGAGATCGTGGCCGGTTTCTATTCCGGTACATGTGCATTCCTCGATCAGGATCCGGACGCACTGATCGCTATTGCCGAGCGGATGCCTGCCGAAGATTTTGCGGTCATTCCGATGCCTGTCGGACCTTCGGGCAAAGCTTTCCCGACCATTGGGTTCGCAGGTTGGTCGATTTTCAGCGCGACAGAACACGAGGACGAAGCCTTTGATCTGGTTGCGGCCTTGTCGACGCCCGAAGCCAATGCCGCGTGGGCAAAGCGTGTTGGTGTCATTCCGATCCACAAAGGTGCCGATCAGGATCCTCATTTCCAGACCGAGCAATTCAAAGGCTGGTTCGAAGAACTGAACGGCGAGCAATATGTGCCAACAACAATGCCAACCAACCTGGAACAGTGGGGCTATTTTGGCAGCACGCTTCTGCTGGAAACCAGTCAGGAAGCCCTGTTGGGGCAGCGCAGCGCGCAGGACGTCGCGGATGAGTGGGCTGAGTTCCTCACTGACGAACACGCCAAGTGGAAGGCAAGACAGTGATTTCGCGCACTCAGAAAACTGTCAGGCCCGGGGAAACCCGGGCACGACGCTCGCTCTACCTACAATACATGGTCGAGCCGTTTTTCTATTTGTCACCCGCTATTCTTCTGATCGGTGCGGTGATCATGGTTCCGCTAATCATCGGAATCTCATATTCGTTCCAATCCATTGAGCTGTTGAAGCCTTTTGCTTCTGGCTGGATCGGGTTTGAAAACTACGTTGATCTGTGGGGAGACCGCAAGTTCTGGATCGCGATGGAGAACACGCTGTTTTGGACCTTTTGGTCGATAACATTCCAGTTTCTGCTTGGCCTTGGTCTTGCCATGCTTTTGAATACGCAGTTCTATGGAAAGAAACTTTTTCAGGCGCTTGTTTTCCTACCCTGGGCTGTCCCGACCTTCCTTTCTGCGCTGACATGGGCGTGGCTTTTTAACCCTGTCATCGGCCCGCTACCGCATTGGCTGGCCGCCCTTGGCATTCTGTCAGAGCCCTACAGTATCCTTGGCGATCCCGAGCTTGCCATGTGGGGGCCGATCACTGCAAATATCTGGTTTGGCGTACCGTTCTTTGCGATCACGCTGTTGGCGGCTTTGCAATCGATACCCGGTGAGCTTTATGAGGCTGCAGAAGTCGATGGCGCGACCCCATGGCAGACCTTCACCAAGATCACCTTGCCGTTCCTTGCTCCGATGATCGCGATCACCGTGATGCTGCGGACGATCTGGATCGCCAATTTCGCCGACCTGATCTACGTGATGACCGGCGGCGGGCCTGCCAATTCGACGCAAATCCTGTCGACCTACATCTTCACCACAGCTTTTCGAAAATTGGACTTCGGCTATGCGTCAACCATTGCTGTGGCGCTGCTGGTGATCCTTCTGATTTACGCCGTAGTCCTGCTCTGGCTTCGTAAGAAGCTGGTCAAGATTTGAGGAGTTGGCCATGTCAGCTGTCAGGAATCCCAACCCGCTGCTGGTTTTGGGTAAATACGCAGCACTTGCGTTCTATCTGATCTTTGCGTTGTTCCCGCTTTATTGGTTGCTCAAGATCGGGTTGACCCCGGACGCGCTGATCTTTTCAGAGGGAACGCGCCTGTTCCCAAGCGAAGTGACCTTTTCAAACTTCAAAACAGTCATTTTTCAGACCGATTTTGTGGCCTATTTCCGGAACTCTCTTGTGGTGTCGCTGGGGGCGGCGTTCTTTACGACATTGTTCGCGGCTGGGGCGGGTTATGCCTTTTCCCGCTTTGTTTTCGCGGGCAAACGGATCATCATTGCCTTGATGCTAGTCACCCAGATGTTCCCGCTGCTGATGATCATCGCACCCATCTACAAGATCATCGCGGACCTGGGGCTGTTGAATTCGCTGACAAGCCTGATCGTTGTCTACACCGCGTTCAACATCCCCTTTGCAACATTCCTGATGCAGTCATTCTTTGACGGCATTCCCAAAGATCTTGAAGACGCGGCGATGATGGATGGCTGTACGCGGTTTCAGGCGCTGCGCAAAGTAGTGTTCCCGCTGACATTGCCCGGTCTCGGGGCGACGCTTGGATTTGTCTTTACTGCCGCATGGTCCGAGCTGTTGTTTGCGTTGATGCTGATTTCAAAGAACGACGCGATGACATTCCCGGTTGGCTTGTTGACATTTGTTTCCAAATTCTCGGTCGATTGGGGGCAAATGATGGCGGCCGGCGTGCTGGCACTGATCCCAAGTTGCCTCTTCTTCATCTTCATTCAACGCTATCTCGTGCAGGGCCTCACGTCCGGCGCGGTCAAAGGATAGGAGGCCAAATCATGGCACGTATTGAACTTCGTGACGTTGCAAAACGCTATGGATCCGTCGAGGTTCTGCGCAACATCAACCTTGAGATTCAGGATGGTGAGTTCATCGTTCTGGTCGGCCCGTCAGGCTGCGGCAAGTCCACTTTGCTGCGCATGGTTGCTGGTCTTGAACCGATATCAAGCGGCGACTTTCTGATCGATGGCGAGCGCATGAATGATGTGAGGCCAAGGGATCGGGACATCGCGATGGTGTTCCAGTCCTACGCTCTCTATCCGCATATGGATGTCGCTCGGAACATGGGCTTCTCAATGGAAATCCGCAAAACTCCGGTGGCTGAACGCATGTCAAAGGTCGCCCAGGCGGCAGAGACGCTGGGGTTGACCAAATTGACGGATCGCTTGCCCAAGGCCCTTTCAGGAGGTCAACGTCAGCGGGTTGCCATGGGGCGGGCCATCATCCGAGACCCACGCGCATTTCTGTTTGACGAGCCATTGTCAAACCTTGATGCGGCTCTGCGTGTCGAGATGCGGCTGGAGATCGCGCGGCTTCATCAAAAACTAGGTGCGACCATGATCTATGTGACCCATGATCAGGTCGAAGCGTTGACGCTGGCAGATCGGATCGTTGTTCTCAACGCAGGGGATATCCAGCAAGTCGGCAGTCCGCTCGAGCTTTATGAAAGGCCGGCCAACAAATTTGTTGCCCAGTTTATCGGCTCACCCACCATGAATGTTGTGCCTGTATTGGGAACCAAAACAGGTGTGAATGTCGGGAATGGGGTTGAAATCAGGATACTCGATCAACCCCTTACCGCTCAGGCGAAAGAACTGGGTGTAAGGCCGGAACATATCGATGTTGTGGACAACGGCACCGGTGATCTGTCGGCCGTGGCGGATGTTGTGGAACATCTGGGGTCGGACACGAACATCTACGTCAATGCCGAAGGGATCGGCCCCATGATGGTGCGCAAGCATGGCAATATCCCGGTGAAATCCGGGGATCGCCTCGGTTTGCGCATTCAAGCACAGAATGCACATCTGTTTGCTTCGGATGGTACAGCGTTGAGACGGGCTTGCTGAGATGGTGGATAATTTGGAAGATTGGGCTTCGCCGCATGCGATAAAACTCCATCCGCGGGATCTTTAGATGAACGATAACCAGTTATTGCTGCCGGGGTCGCAGTCCGAAGCCGGGTTTTGGGTTGAAACGTCAAGACATCGCGATTGGTTGATGAATCAGGCCATGCGGCAACTTACGTTCTTCAGCGCGAGCTGCCGGGATGAGCCCGGGTTCTATACACTTGGTCACGATGGCCGCCCGTTGCCCGGCAAGCCGCAGGAGCTGCACACGACGACCCGGTTGGTTCATTCTTATGCATTAGGACTTCTGTCCGGTTTCCAAGGTGCTGAACGGATCATTGATCACGGCATGACATATCTCGATAGCCATCACCGAGATCGCGACCACGGCGGATATCTCTGGGCGTTGGATGGGGATCAGATCAAGGATGACCGCAAGCTTGCCTATGGGCACGTCTTTGTCCTTCTTGCCTCGGCAAGTGCGAAACTGGCGGGTCACCCGGATGCAGACAAGCTAATGACAGATGTCCAAAGTGTTCTGGAAAAACACTTCTGGGACGAAGAAGCAGGCCTGTTTCGCGATGAATGGAACAGGGATTGGACGCCGTTTTCCACATATCGCGGAATGAATGCGAATATGCACGGCGTTGAGGCAATGCTGGCCGCCTTTGAAGCCACAGGAGACGAAATCTTCCTGTCCCGCGCCGGTCGCATTCTGGACTTTTTCATTGGCAAAATTGCACCCGGTGAAAACTGGCGGCTTCCCGAACACTATTCGTCTGATTGGCAGATCAACCGGGATTATGCGGGTGAACCGATGTTCAGACCTTACGGAACAACGCCGGGGCATTCGTTCGAATTGGGTCGGCTTCAGCTTCAGCATTGGGATTTGTCAGGCCGAACGAGCCCTAATGCCCCGAACACGGCGCGCCGCTTGATTGCGCAGGCTTTGAATGATGCGTGGCTGCCTGGCGGCGGGTTGGCCTATACTCTTGATTTTGATGGTCGCGTTGCCAATGCTTCGCGGTTCTGGTGGCCCATCACCGAAGCCATAGGGGCGGTTGCCGCTCTGATCGCGCTAGACAGAAGGCCAGAAGACGAGGAGTGGTACAGAAAGCTCTGGACCTATGCGAGTGAAACACTTGTGGATCATCGACATGGCGGCTGGTTTCCAGCAGTGGATGGGGCAGGGGCTGTAGTGACATCTATTTTTGACGGCAAGCCGGACATCTACCACTCGTTGCAAGCCTGTCTGTTTCCGCTGTCAGGACGTTTGTCGAGGATGATGCCGCTTTAGGTTTGGAAAATCCTCAGTTGCGGCTTGTCTTACCCGAGTAAGAATCCGGTGCAGGGTCTTGTCGAATACCCGCAGACTACAAATCGTAGCCTGCGGCGGTGTCCGAATGTCAGGAGGTCGCTCGGTTGCCCCTGCATTCCAGTGTTATGCACTCCAATCAACCTTGAACTCTTCGCGAAATGCAAAGCGTTTCAAGTGGTCTTCTATGACTACTTTCCAGGAGTTCAAATCGCCACGTGGGCCGACTGAAGCAACTATGTCCAGCCCCTCGTCCGTCGCTTTCATCGCGACCGCACACCCGTTTTCAAATGAAACTTTCCCTTCAGTTACATCAAATTCTACTTGCCCCTTGTAGGACCAGTGCTTGCATAACTGCTGAAGATACTTGCTGGCCACATCTGTTGGCGCATTTCCTGACGCGCTCTGGTCCGGCAACATTTCCAACGCAGTTTCAGCCGCCCCGCGCATAGCCTTCGCAAAAAGTGTTACGTCGATATTCGTGGCCAGGAACGTAACCCCAAGATCCACGCACTTGCGCTGCATCACAGGGTCCAACGTCAGGATGCCCGCTGCCTTGCCCGCGGCCACGATCCGTTTCAACGCGTCCAAAACCGCTTCGACCACGTCGGTGTGGCCAGCATTGCCGATGTGGCCCATATCCGCGGCCAAATCTGACGGACCGATAAATACGCCGTCGACATCTGTGGTCAGAATGTCATCCAGTGCATCCAGGCCAAGGCGGTTTTCCACCTGAACCAACAGGCAAATCTGGTCACCTGCCGTTGTGAGGTAATCCGGAATCGCCGCAAAACGCGAAGCTCGCGCCAGAGCAGACCCAACGCCTCGAACTCCATGTGGGGGATATTGCACCGCGCGCACCAACTCCCGCGCTTGATCGCCGCTTTCAACCATTGGCACCAATATGCTTTGGATGCCAGCATCGAGATATTGCTTGATCATCCAGGTCTCGCCAATTGGCAGGCGCGCTACTGGCTGGCTACCTGTTCCTTCAATGACCCTCGCTTGCTCCAGAATGGACAGTAGATCGTTTGGGGCGTGTTCCCCATCCACAAGAAGCCAGTCAAATCTGGATGTGGCGGCGATTTCGGCGGCATATGCGTTGGCCATCCCAATCCAGCATCCGATCTGGGGTTTTCCGGCTTTCAGTGCGGCCTTGAAGGGGTTTGTTGGCGCGGGCAATGAAGTTCTCCTTCAGTCGAATTTGATATTGACCGAACCGAAGGGTCCGAACTCGGCGTTGATTTCTGATCCTGGCGGGCATTCGACAGGGCGGATGAAGCTGCCTGACAGGATCACTTGTCCGGGTTCAATACTTTGACCGTATTGCGCCATGCGCCGGGCCAGCCAGACAACACTTTCGACTGGATCATTCAATACGCCGGCACCAAGGCCGGTTTCCTCAATCTCACCGTTGCGGAAGGTCAAGGCACCAACCCAGCGCAGGTCGAAGTCGTCTATCGCGTGACGTTCCGAGCCCAGCACAATGCCCGCATTGGCGGCATTGTCGCTGATCGTGTCAAAGACGGTTCGGATCTTGCCGGTCTCGGGGTCCTGACGCTGAATACGTGTGTCCAGAATTTCAATCACCGGCGCGACGTAATCGGTGGCGGATATGATATCGTCGCGGCTCACATTCTCGCCGCCGACGGCGGATTTCATGACAAAGGCGATTTCAGTCTCGATCCGGGGCTGGATGAAACGGCCTGCAGGGACCGTACCACCGTGTTCAAACGCCATGTCATCAAACAGGATGCCGCTGTCGGGAATATCGATGTTTAGCGCATATTGCATCGCTTTCGACGTCAGACCGATCTTCCACCCGATGACCCTGCGCCCCTCGGCCAGTTTCTGGCGATAGATGGCATTCTGCACCTCGTAGGCGTCGCCCATATTCATTTCGGGGTGACGCAGGCTCAGCAGACCGATCTGGTCGCCGGTGCGTTCGGCCTGAAGCAGGTCGGCTGCCGCGCGGGCGTGCTCTTCGGGTGTCATACCTTCTCATCCTCGACCGTGTTGCGCAGGGTGCCGATACCTTCGACGAAGACCTCGACCACGTCACCCGGTACAAGATACTTTGGCGGGTCAAAGCGCGCGCCCGCTCCGGTGGGGGTACCTGTTACGATAATGTCACCCGGTTTCAGGGTCATGAAGGTCGAGATATACTCGATTTCGCGCCGGATCGGGAACATCATGCGGTCGAGGGTATCGTCCTGACGCAATTCACCATTGACGCGGGTCTGAATGCGGGCGTCATCCAATTGCGCCGGGTCGGTGAAAGGCACCAGCCATGGGCCGATCGACCCTGAATTGTCCCAGTTCTTGCCCTGAGTTACGTTGAACTTGGCATGGCGCACCCAATCGCGGATCGTGCCTTCGTTGCACAGCGTCAACGCGGCGATGTGATCATAGGCTTCGTCCTGCGAAATCCGACGGCCCGCCTTGCCGATCACAATGGCCACTTCGCCCTCGTAATCCAGCGTGCGGTTTTCAGGCGGGCGGATCAGCGGGCGGTTGTGGCCGGTAAAGCCGCTGGCAAAGCGCGGGAACAGCGACATGTATTCCGGCTGCGCGCTGCCATCCTTGTATTCCGCATTCCTGTCCGGGAAGTTCACGCCGACGCACAGAATGCGAAGGGCATCCGGCATCACCATTTCATAGGTGAAATCGGAATGGGTCACCGGCTTGCCCTCGGCCGCCGCAGCCAACCGGCTAAACTCACCCGTAGCGATGACCTCATACAGGCTGGAAAACTCAGGAAAATCACCGTTCAGGGCGATCGCACCATCATCGGTAATCGCGCCAAAGAAGGTATCCCCTTCGGCGGTAAAAGTAGCAAAGCGCATTAAGCCTCCTCGGCGGTGTCGATGCCGCCCATGCACAGGTATTTGAGTTCCATGAAGTCATTCAGCCCATGGCGCGAGCCTTCACGGCCCAGACCAGACATCTTAACCCCGCCAAAGGGAGCTTCCGCGGTCGAGATCAGGCCGGTGTTGATACCGACCATGCCATATTCCAGCTTCTCGGAAACTCGCCAAACGCGAGCCAGGTCGCGGGAATAGAAATATGAGGCAAGGCCGAACTCGGTGTTATTTGCCGCAGCGACGACTTCGCTTTCGGTGTTGAACTTAAAAAGGGGCGCGACCGGGCCAAACGTCTCTTCGGTCGCGACCGCCATCTCCGAAGTGACTCCGGTCAAAATGGTTGGCTCAAAGAATGTGCCGCCCATGTCGTGTGACTTGCCACCCAGAATGACATCGGCTCCTTTCGAGGTCGCATCAGCGATGTGTTCAGCAACCTTGTCGACTGCCGCCTGATCGATCAGCGGGCCGAATATGATACCTTCGTCAAAGCCATTACCAATGGGCAGAGTAGCTACTTTGTCGCGCAGCTTGGCGGCAAAGGAATCGTAGACACCGGCCTGCACGTAAATGCGGTTGGCACAAACACAGGTCTGACCATTATTTCGAAACTTGGCGATCACCGCCCCTTCAACAGCGGCGTCCAGATCAGTATCATCGAAAACAATGAAGGGCGCATTGCCACCCAGCTCCAACCCCAGTTTTTTGATCGTTGGCGCACATTGCACATATAGAAGCGTGCCGAACTCGGTCGAACCGGTAAAGGTCAGCTTCTGCACTGTCGGGTTCCCGGTCATCTCGCCGCCAATGCCACGGGCTGAGCCGGTGACGACCGAGAACAGTCCCGCAGGCAGGCCCGCTCTCTCGGCCAGAACTGCCAACGCGATAGCTGAGAACGGAGTCTGGCCGGCCGGTTTCAGAACCATAGAGCAGCCCGCCGCCAGTGCAGGGCCAGCCTTGCGCGTGATCATTGCGTTTGGGAAATTCCACGGCGTGATCGCGGCGACAACCCCAATGGGTTGTTTGATCGTCAGGATGCGTTTGTTTGGAGCGTGGCCAGGTGTGACATCACCATAGGCGCGGCGGGCCTCTTCTGCGAACCACTCTATGAAGCTGGCACCATAGGCGATCTCACCTTTGGCTTCGGCCAGTGGCTTGCCCTGCTCGGCTGTCAGGATGGCACCCAGATCGTCCTGGTTCTCCATCATCAGTTCGTACCAGCGGCGCAGAATTTGACTGCGCGTCTTGGCGGTGCGTTTAGCCCACCCGTGGCGCGCGGTCTCGGCGGCACCCAGATTGGGAACATGACCAATAACTTCGCCAGTGGCGGGGTTGGTGACGGCCAGGCCGGTGGCCGGGTCAGCTTCAATCCAGCGTGTACCTATAAGGGCAGCCTCACGCAGCAAACCGGGGTCATTCAAAGGAAACATATTGGGACCTGCATCAGTTCGAATTGGATAGATCAACGGCTTGCCCGGCCAAAAGGCATCATGAGCAAGCAATCGGAGTGGACATCGCGATCCTTAAACCGGGAATATGACGTTAGTCTGACCGGTGCCCGAGGACGGGAAATACTCGGTCACAACCTCGCATTTTTTGTCGTAAGCGTCCCAGCCGAGTGCGCCATACAGCATCGCGGTATCATGCATCGAGCCTTCACCGCAGCAGAAGTTGGCATAGTCCCCCAGCATCTTGAGGAACTGAGCCTCCCCATCTGAACTGGTCCACCGCTATGTTTAGGAAACGGAGGACCAAGAATGGCAAACAAGCGACCGAAGCCGGAAGAGATTGTCTCAAAGTTACGGCAGGTT
>NZ_JBXWSL010000053.1:0-17139 GCF_059613425.1 Ruegeria sp. BHSA123
TTTCATGGCCGAACGCGGGGCCAACCAGGGCAACTGCGCCAATTCCTGCCGCTGGAACTACGGTCTGAAACTGCGCCTCAAGGATGGTACGCATCAGGAATTGCGTATCACCGAAGAAAACGCCGACCTGTTCGAATTCCTGCTGGAAGAAGGCTGTCGCCCCGGTGACCTGATGCCCGTCGAAGAGGATGATCGCGGCTCGTACATCCTAAACTCACGCGACCTCTGCATCATGCCGAAGCTGGACGAGTACCTGAAAATCGGTGTCGACAGCCTCAAGGTCGAAGGGCGCGGCAAATCGGAATACTACGCCGCGATCGTCGCGCGGGCCTATCGTATGGCCATCGATGACTATTTCGCGGATCCCGAAAACTGGGACCCCAAGCCTTACATGCGCGAGCTCGAAACCGTCGGAAATCGCGGCTATACGCTGGCCTTTCACGAGGGTCGGCTGACAAACTATGCACATGATTACGAACACACGGCCTCGATCTCGCAATGGGAATATGCCGGGATCGTCACCGAAGTGACCGAGGATGCCTTTCTGGTTGAGGTGAAGAACAAGCTGGAACCGGGTGATGTGCTGGATTTCGTCTCGCCAGTCGCACGCGACACGGTTCTGCTGCGGGTCTATGATTTCGAATGCGCCCATGATGGCGCACGGTTGGACGTGGTTCATGGCAGCACAAAAACCATCATCCGGTTGCCTTTCACCCTGTTTGATCACGAGGATATCGACGATCTGCGCGCCCGTTTTCCGGTCTATTCAGTGCTGCGCAAGGAACGCGCCCTGACCGACGAACACTGGAGCCGCATTCGCTTTGACAAGCTCGTGCAGGGATTGGAAACCTCCGGTCGCGACAATTCAACAGCTTATGCACGCCGTCGCGATGATCTGGTTGAAAAGATTGGCGAAGACGGTAACGAACGCCGGTTCAAGACAAACCGCATCGGCACGGAAGGATGCTGCGGCAAGGGCTGCAACGGATGCCTGATCTTCTGGCAGGATGACAAATACGCGTTGGCCCGCGAGGTACTGTCCAAACGAAAACAAGGCGAACAGCTCAGCCGCCGTGAGGCGACAGAACTCAAGCTGCCGGGTGAACCGGCTTAGTTTCCCACCCGATATTCTTCGGGGATAAAGAACGTATAGTCGCGATCCGCCACTTGCTCGTGACAGACATGGCAGTACGCGACCTCACTGGCGCGGTCCCCCATAGTATCCCCGAACACCGACCCGTCCGGCAGCACCATTATATAACGCCAGTCAGCGGTGATCGGGCTGGTACCGTCTGGCAATTTTTCCATTATGAACATGGCGCCTGGATGTATGTGACCTTCATCGGTCACCGTCATGCTGTCCTTGGCAAGCACCGATCCCATGGGAAGTTTTTCGCCTTGCTGCAATGTCCCGTAGTTATGTGCCATTCGGTTGGCATACGAGTTTACGTAACGCTGCCCGTGCGTGGCCGAGATATAAGGCGCGTCGTTAAAAAGCGGCCAGCTTTGGTAGTTGAGGATCAGATCCAGTTGCGCCGCGGCATACCCCCGTGCCATGCGACGGCTTAGTGAATGGTAGTGGGCCGCGGCCTCATCCTTGCTCAGCTCTGCCGGATTTTCGATCGCGATATGAGCGTTGTGACCATCCGCCGTTGCCAGTCCTGAAGAAATCAGAAGTATCGCGCACGCAATGGCTTTGTGCTGGAGAATTATTCGTAGATAGGAGTCCATTATTACGACCCACCTGAAAATCAGTTCGCCTGAGCGCCACGTGACGACAGAGTTCTTATTCTAGCGGCTCTGGGATCTCTTACCAGCTCAGGTCCCAGAATCTCACCGCCTTGTGCTTCGATTTGAACCTGCATCCTGCGGCATTGAATCTTTAAAATATAGCAAATTATGCATATTGAATCAGTATCTGAAACATTAAGTTTACAGGCACACTTCATGCGTGCAGGCGGTCATTTTGGACAATCAAAGCACGACCACCCAATCCATGATGAACCCGACAGAAAAACTACCGGGTTAAACCGGCTTCGGACTCAATCTGTTTGCGCGATTTGCGGGCACGTTCGGTTGCCGATTTCAACTGGCCGCACGCCGCCATGATATCCTCGCCCCGTGTCTTGCGAATGGGAGAGGCGTAGCCTGCCTGATAGATGATGTTGGCAAAAGCGCGGATGCGGTTGTTCGAGCTGCGCTTGTACGGTGCACCGGGCCATTCGTTGAACGGGATTAGGTTGATCTTGGCCGGAATCTTGTGGTGCTTGATATGGTCGATCAAACGATGGGCATCCTCGTCACTGTCATTCACACCGTCCAGCATCACGTATTCGAACGTGATCCGCTCGGAGTTCGAGGCATTGGGATAGCTGGCCAGCGCCTGCAACAACTCATTGATATTCCAGCGCTTATTGATCGGGACCAGAACGTCGCGGGTTTCATCCGTGGTTGCATGGAACGAGATCGCCAGCAGACAGCCGATTTCCTCGGCGGTGCGTGCAATTTCGGGTACCACTCCGCTGGTCGACAGCGTGATGCGGCGGCGCGACAGGGATATCCCCTCGGGGTCCATCGCGATCTTCATCGCGTCGCGGACGTTTTCGAAATTGTAAAGCGGCTCACCCATTCCCATCAGAACGATGTTCGACAGAAGGCGCGTTTCATCCTTTGGTGCACCAGGGGTCGGCCATTCGTCAAGATCGTCGCGCGCCATCATGATCTGCCCGACAATTTCGGCAGATGTTAAATTACGTACAAGTTTCTGGGTGCCGGTATGACAAAACGAACATGTCAGTGTACATCCGACCTGAGACGATATGCACAGCGTTCCGCGATCTTCCTCGGGGATGTAGACCACCTCGACCTCGTGCCCACCCGCGATCCGGCACAGATATTTGCGGGTGCCGTCCTCGGACACCTGTCGGGTCACGACCTCAGGGATCTCGACCACAAAGTTTTCGGTAAGTTGCGCACGGTACGCTTTGGCGAGATTCGTCATCTGGGAAAAATCGCGCACGCCCCATTGATAGATCCACTGCCAGATCTGACCGGTGCGCATCTTTGCCTGCTTTTCAGGCGTACCATGTTCGATCAGGACCTCGCGCAAACGGTCGCGGGTGAGACCGACAAGGTTCACCTTCCCCTCGGGCAATTTACGAGGGAGAGTCATGACGTCTTGAGTGATCGGCGCTTTGGGCGACATTGTGGTACCTGCTGAGGCGTATCTTCAAGGATTCTGGCTTGGGATGCGCCTCTATATAGGAACCTGTGCAAAGATCAAAAGGAATTGTTTCAGTCAGTCTGCAAAACTCAACAGTTCTTCAACGCGTGCCCGCCCTAAATTCACTCGGCATGATGTGATTGCGATACCTGTACCCGATCCGCCACCAAACGACGCACCGACGGCGGTGCAATGCGTATCGCGATAGGTTTCCCAGGCTTGTTGCGCCGCTATGAGGGCAGGTTCAGCCACTATCCGCCCGGTGACCTCATCCAGCTCCTTGGCAGATTGTACCGCCAAATCAAAACTCACCTGCAGCGCACGCGACACCCGTGTTTCCATCTCTCCGACGCAGGATCCGATTTCGACTTGTGATCCGGCGTCGGAACATTCCAACGCCGGGTCGGCGGTTGCAGTGGCTGGCAAAAGCAGTGCAATCAAGATCAGACGCATGGCCGCCTCATTCATCTATTCAGCAGGGGTCAGGCCAGAGTAACATGTTTTGCCAGAAAGGTTTAGATGCAGGTTGGCCCCCTGAATCAACGGAAATGCGGTTCCGCGTCAGACACCCGCGGGTGGGACATAGCAATCTTCGGCATCCAGGGTCTTGACAGGATCGTTCGGTCCGCATTGTTCGCCGGTTACGGGATAAGTCTGGCCCTTGTTTTCACAGGCGCTCAGCAGCATGGCTGATATCATCATCAGCGCAGCAAGAGATTTGTTCAGCATGGTGGCAACTCCTTGGTTTCTCTTGAACTGATTAGTTCAGAAACCGTCAAAGCTCACTTTGACACGGATCAAGTAAACGCGTTGATCCTGCGTAAAGTTACAACCCACGCTCTAGAGGGAATTACAGTACTGGTCCACGTTGTGATTGAGTTCTGCGGTGTTGAAGGTTCCCCATCTCAGAGGGTTTAAACATAGCTACGACGGAAGCGCTTGTGTGGCATACTGTTTGAATGTGGAGCGTACCGAAAGCGGCGCTTGGTGATACTGCATCCTGACAGGCACGAATAAGAAAAGGCTTACGCAGACCGGTCAACATCGCAGTCTTGGCCTTCAACTCGCCGCGCACAACGCGAGCGGATTGGGTTGATATGCGAACGATCAGTGACCGCAACGCGGGACCAAGCGCCATTTCGCTGCAAAAGGCTTCAAAGTCCGGTGAAGACGTATCAAGACCACCGTGCCCGGCACCTGGGGTGGAAACCGGTCATTCGCTGTAATCGAAAAACTCTCTTTGATTGTGACAGGTTTCGGGTTCCGAGCAGAAATTGAAACAAACTACAGGGCTATGGGAAGCTGAAGCGTGACGCTTGCTCCTTTTTCGACTTGGTTGATCGCGGCCACTCCTCCGTGGCGCTTCGCTACAGCTGAGACAATCGACAACCCTAAACCGCTGCCTTCGGAATATTCCAGCTGCGAAAATCGACTGAAAACGGCTTCGCTTTGTTCGGGTGAAAGGCCGGTTCCGTCATCGGATACGGTAAGCTTTACGTTCTCGCCATCAGAGCGCAGCGCGACTGAAATTTGGCTCAACTTAGTCCCACCGTGCTTAACTGCGTTGTCCAGCAGGTTTTTGATGGCCTCAGTTAAAAAAACCTGATCTCCTGAAACCGGAATTGTCGAGTCCGGCATCGTAACATCAAACTCGATCCCTTTTGCGAGGATCTGTACACCCATGTCAGCGCAGGCTTCTTCCACAACCGCACGGAAATCAATCTTGTCCATCTGATCCTGATGCGTAGGTTGCCGCAACCGCTCCAACGACAATAGCTGCTCGGCCACCGTGGCGGAGTTTTTCGCTGCCGACACAAGCTCGATAATCCGTTTGTCCTTGTCCTCATCCGATCTTGCGTCCCGCAACGCCTCGGCCATGGACTGGACCGCTGCCGCCGGATTTCGCAGCTGGTGCGCGGCTTCTGAGATAAACACCTGATGGGCGTTGATGCTGTGCTCGACCTGTCCAAACAGCCGGTTCAGGGTCTGAACAATACCATAAACCTCGACCGGGACCGGGCGTTTGATTTCGCTCAGGTCGTCAGGTGAGCGTAGGTCGATCGCATCCTGCAAATCCAGCAAGGGCCGCAACCCGCGTGCGACCCCGAACCACACGACAACAGCAAGGGTGGCCAGCAAGATACCCATCAGGATCGCCGCGCGGATCGACAGTTCGTTGGCAAAGGCGTTGCGATCGGCAACGCGTTGCCAAGCTGTTACTGTCGCATCGCCCACCAGGTTATCAAGTGTGACGCGCTCGGTCATTTTCAGTACGCGCACCGGCTCATCCCGATAGATCGCCTCGAAAAACCTCGGCTGGTACGCGTCTTGCTCAGACGGGTTTGCAGCGGCCGGAGGGTATGCATACCCTGTGACGTAGATGCCACCGGGTCCGGTCACGTGATAAAAAATCTCTCCGCCCGATGCGTCGCGGATCAAGCTGCGCGTGGTGGGCGACAGGGCATCGCCTTCTGACACCGCCACATCGCGAGAAATGGCCAGACCGGCGGACAATAGGCTGTCGTCAAAAAGCTCCTGTGCCGTTTGTTGAGCAACCGTGTAGCGCCAGTATCCAAGCAGGATTGCGAGCAGCACCAATGGCGTCAGGATCAGAATGAAAAGCCTGAGCCTGAGTGAGCCGTGCCGGATCACTTCTGCACCTCTAGCAGATATCCAAGGCCACGGGCGGTCTTGATCCGGATGCCAAGGTTCTGAAGGCGTTTTCGCAGTCGTGACACATGCGGCTCGACGGCCGAATCGTCGACATCGGCTCCCACGCCGTAGACGTAGTCGATCAACTGACTTTTGGGGACGATCCTGCCGCGACGTTCCAGCAGGCATTCAAGCACAGCCATTTCCCGACGCGGCACATCGAGAACTTGGCCCTTTGCGCTCACCTGCCGGGCGGTGCGGTCGAATTCCAGGTCTCCGATCGTTTCGCGCGCACCGTAATCCAGTTGTTTGCGGCGGGACAGGGCACGGATGCGGGCCTCGAGTTCATCCATCTCGAAGGGTTTCACTAAGTAATCGTCGGCGCCCATATCCAGACCCGAAACGCGGTCGCTGGTCTCGGTGCGCGCGGTCAGCAGGATGACGGGCGCGCTGTCACCCCGGTTGCGAAGGGACCGCAAAATCTCAAGCCCAGACCGACCCGGCAGGTTGATGTCCAGAACGATCAGATCTGCGCCTTCTTGCTCCAGATACAAATCGGCCGCGCCGCCATCTGTCAGCACGTCAGCGGCATGGCCCCGATCCCGCAGGCGATAGGCAATGGCGTTGGCAAGGGTCTCATTATCCTCGACGATGACGATCCGCATCAGGTCTCCCGCAAGTTTCGCGCAAGGTTGGCGCCCCATGATTGCCAGATGGGAGGGGGAATCAACCCCGCAGTTCTAATTGCAATCACGGTGGCGCGGAGGGCGCCGACGTGGTTGTCTGGTCAACAGGGAGGAACCAATGGCCATTTCCAACTTCACTCGTCGTGCCGTCGTGGGGCTGATCGCCGCTGCCGGATTCGCTGCACCTGCCGCTGCCGAGGTCGATTTCTCGGGCAAGACCATCGAATGGGTCATTCCGTTCTCGGAAACGGGCGGGTCGGCTAAATGGGCCAACTTCTTCGCGCCACTATTATCCGAGGCATTGCCCGGTCAGCCGACTGTGGTGGTCAAGTTCATGCCGGGCGCGGGATCAACCAAAGGCGCGAACTGGTTTCAGGAAAAAAGCCATGATGACGGTACCCTGTTGTTTGGCACGTCCGGGTCTACTCAGTTCCCGTATCTGCTGAGCGATCCCCGCGTACGCTATGAATACAACGATTGGATTCCGGTAATGGCATCTGGAACGGGTGGTGTTGCGTATCTGAACGCCGAGGACGGAGCCAAGTTTGACGGCTCTGCCAATGCGCTGAAGGACACCAATTTCATCTACGGCTCGCAGGGTGCAACCCGTTTGGACCTTGTGCCTCTGCTGGCCTGGCAGATGTTGGGTATGAATGTGGAACCGGTATTTGGGATCAAAGGCCGCGGGGATGGTCGGCTGATGTTTGAACGTGGTGAAGCCAATATAGATTACCAGACGTCCTCGGGCTATCTGGGTGGTTCGGTCCCGCTGGTCGAAGCCGGTCAGGCCGTTCCCATGATGACTTGGGGCGCATTGGATGCTGATGGCAATATCGTTCGTGACCCGACCTTCCCGGACATTCCGACTTTCAAGGAGGTCTGCGAGGCCACCGATGGCTGCGAAACCAGTGGTGAGGCATGGGACGCATGGAAAGCCTTCTTCGTGGCAGGTTTCCCGGTTCAAAAGCTGGCCTTCCTGCCCGGTGACACGCCGCAAGAGGTCGTCGACGCCTATACCGCAGCGTTTCAAGCAGTGACCGAGCGGGGTGATTTTGCTGATATCTCCTCGAAGCACGTCGGCAAGTATCCGGTGTTCGTCGGCGACGGCTCGAAATCTGCTCTGCAGACGGCGACCAATGTGGATGACAATGCCAAGCAATACGTCCTGAACTGGCTGAAAGAGGCCTACGGCGTCGAGCTGAACTAAGCTGACACGTCGTCGCGCCCAACGAAGGGCGCGCGTTTCTCTACATACAAAACAGTTTATGAAAGGCGGCCGCTATGGAGGTTTTCGCCACCGCTCTACCTGCGCTTGGTGACGCGTGGGGTTTGATCCTGCAACCCATCGTTCTGGGGTATCTCATTCTCGGCGTCGTCATGGGGCTGGCTGTGGGCGTCTTTCCGGGGCTTGGCGGTATTGCCGGTCTGTCCCTGCTGTTGCCTTTCATGTTCGGAATGGACCCGATCCTTGGTCTGGCGCTGATGATCGGGATGGTCGCGGTGGTGCCGACCTCGGACACGTTTGCGTCCGTCTTGATGGGCATCCCCGGCAGTTCTGCTTCGCAGGCCACCGTGCTGGACGGCTTTCCGATGGCGAAAAAGGGCGAGGCTGCACGGGCCTTGTCAGCAGCCTTTTCCTCGTCCCTATTCGGAGGGCTCGTCGGCGCGACCTTCCTGACCATGTTCATACTTATCGCGCGACCCATCGTTCTGGCCTTCGGCCTGCCCGAGATGTTGATGATCACAATTCTCGGCCTGTCGATGGTCGCCATTTTGGCCGGGCGGATCCCGCTGAAAGGAGTCGCCGCCGCCGGTCTGGGCCTGATGGTCGGCACGATTGGTGAGGCGGATGCAGGCGGTTCGCTGCGCATGGCAACTTACGACATTCCTTATCTGACGGACGGTTTGAAGCTGGTCATCGTTGGCCTGGGTATCTTTGCGGTGCCCGAGATCGTATCGCTGCTGCGTCAAGATCGGTCGATTGCCAAGGGGGCCTCACTGGGCGCCGGTTGGCTGGACGGCGTCAAAGACTGGTTCGCAAATATATGGCTGTCGGTGCGTTGTTCGATCATTGGCGTGATTGTTGGAGTCATTCCCGGCCTCGGCGGCTCGGTTGTCGACTGGATCGCCTACGGTCACTCGGTGCAATCCACCAAGGACAAGAGCAATTTCGGCAAAGGCGAAGTGCGCGGCGTCATCGGCCCGGAAAGCTCGAACAACGCCAAAGAGGGTGGAGGGCTGGTGCCAACTCTGCTGTTTGGCATCCCTGGTTCAGGCTCGATGGCGATCTTCATCGGCGCGGTGGCTTTGCTGGGGTCAGGCGATATCGAGGTCGGTCCGAGCATGCTCAAGGACAATCTCGACATCACCTATTCGATCGTCTGGCTGCTGGCGTTGGCCAACGTCGTCGGGACCATCCTGTGCATCGCGGCATCGGGCGGGATCGCCAAGCTTACCACGATCCGCTTCACCTATCTGGCGCCGTTCCTGTTCATGTTGATCAGCTTTGCGGCGTTCCAATCCGGCCAAAACTTCGAAGACTTGCTGGCCCTGTTCGTGATCGGCCTGATCGGCATCTTTTTACGCCGTTTCGACTGGTCGCGCCCGGCCTTCCTGATCGGTTTCGTTCTGTCGAACCCGGTTGAGAAGTTCACCAATCAGGCGTTCCAGATCGCCTCATTCCGGTTCCGCAAAAGCTTTGGCGAGGGGATGGAATATGTCTTCAGCCCTATCGTCATCGTGCTGATCGTGGTCACGGTTGTTTCGGTCATTCTGGGTATCCGGCAGGCCAAGATGATCATGGCCGAGGGTGATGTTCAGGCCGGTACCAAACGCGCACCGCTTATCTTTCTGCTGGTGATCATGGCCTATCTGATCGTCGCATTGGTCAACGCCAACATGATCCCCGACTACAATATGACCGACAAGATCATCCCGCTGGTTATCGGCAGCGTCTCGCTATTCTGTTGCGTGATCCTTCTGATCCAGATGATGCGACGTCCCGAAGGCGACGTGATCTTTTCCGACAAGGAAATCGCCGGTGAAGACGCCAGCGCACCCCACGGTCTGTGGTCCACTCTGGCGTGGTTCGCCAGTTTGATCGCGGCCACGTGGGTGGTGGGCTTCATCCTCGCCCTGATAGGGTTCCTGATCGCCTTTCTCCGTATCCGCGCCGGGTCCAGCTGGCAGATGACTCTGATCCTGACCGCCTGCGGCATCGGTTTCATGTGCCTGATGGCGGGCGCTCTGAACCGCGATTTCCCGCCAGGTCTGTTGCAGGACATGGTCAGCCTGCCCTGGCCGTTGAAGTGAGGGGTTCAAAATGACTCAAACCGCAATCCCTTATATCTTGATGCGTGGCGGCACGTCGAAAGGCCCGTATTTCCGCCGCTCGGATTTGCCTGAGGATCTGGACGCGCTGGCCGAGGTGCTGATCGCCGCTCTTGGGTCCGGGCAGTCGCTGAACATCGACGGCATCGGCGGCGGCGCGGCGGTGTCCACAAAGGTCGCGATGCTGTCGGTCGGCGAGGATGACTGGGCCGATATCGACTATTTCTTCGCGCAGGTCTCGGTCGAGGACAAGCTGGTCGATTTCAAACCCACTTGCGGCAATATCCTGTCTGGCGTTGCCCCTGCTGCCATCGAGATGGGCTTGTTCAAACCGCAGGGTGATGAAACTGAAGTTCGCATTCGGGCCGTCAACACTGGGGCTCGGATCGTGGCCAAGGTGAATACACCCGGGGGCGAATTGACCTATGAGGGTGATGCGGAGATCGCCGGCGTTCCCGGTCATTCAGCGCCGGTGCAGTTGAGTTTCATGGGCGTGGTGGGCTCGGCCACCGGAGCGTTCCTGCCTACGGGCAACCTGCGCGATGCAGTTCAGGGCGTCGAACTGACCTGCATGGATGTCGCTATGCCGATGGCTATCGCCCGCGCCACAGACTTCGGATTGACGGGCTATGAGAGCGCCAATGAGCTGGACGCAAACCGCGCGTTCTTTGACCGGATGGAGGCCGTTAGGATCGAAGCAGGGCAGCGGATGGGTATGGGGGATGTGTCCAAATCGGTCACCCCTAAGTTCGGCCTTGTTGCTCCGGCCAGAGAAGGCGGAACGCTCGCAGTGCGGTATTTCATGCCGTGGAAAACCCACCCGACCATGGCGGTCACCGGCGCGCAATGCATGGCGTCTTGCGCTTTGACTCCCGGAACCGTCGCCGACGGTTTGCTGGATCGCCCCACGAACAGCCCGGCTGAAGTCGTTCTGGAACACGCCTCGGGCAATATCGACGTGTTAGTGGATTTTTCCACCACCGACGGGTTCACAGTGAACGCGGCGGGTTTGGTGCGGACCGCGCGCAAGTTGGCGGACGGGCATGTTTATGTGCCTGAGTCTGTTTGGAACGGGAGTTGATCAAGTGCAACCCAAATAGTATACTATTGTATACATAGTGGGAGGGACACGATGGACAACTACTCGGAATGCCTCGATATCGCGCGTCAGGAACTCATGTTGGCGCAGTCGGCCCTACGGCGGGACATCGCGGACTACCCGACACCGATTGCTGGCTGCGATGAGCAGTTCAACCATCTGCTGGATCAAAGCGAACGGGTCCGCAATGCACTTTCCGCTCTCAACACATGTCATTTTGTGCCGACGCCAAGAAAACTGAACACCGAGCAGGGTATAGAAAGCCGATGAAGGTCCACATTCTTGATGACTGGTTTGACACGCTGCGTGGCCTGCCTTGTTTTGAGAAACTCACCGGTCATGAGGTGACGTTATGGACGGATCATGTCGAAGAAACTGACACTCTGGCCGAACGACTGCATGACGCGGAGGTGCTTGTCCTGTTCCGCGAACGTACCAAAGTCACCCGCGCCTTGCTGGAGAAATTACCAAACCTGAAACTTATCAGCCAGCGCAGCGTTTATCCGCATGTCGATGTCGAAGCCTGTACAGATCAAGACGTGCTGCTGTGCTCAAACATGCACGGCGGAACGCCGTCTTATGCTGCAGCTGAACTTACTTGGGCGCTAATCATGGTCGGGATGCGGGATTTGCCCGCACAAATGGCCTCGGTCAAAGCAGGGCACTGGCAGGCGGGCGTGGGCAAGACGCTGCGGGGGCGTCAGTTGGGGCTCTATGGCTATGGCCGCATTGCTCGCGCCATTGCAAGTTATGCCGAGGCCTTTGGGATGAATGTGGTCTGGTGGTCATCCGTAGAAGGCCGGGCGCGTGCGCAGGCGGATGGCGCACAGGTCGCGCCCAGCCGTGAAGCGTTCTTTGGCAGCAGCGATGTTGTCTCGGTCCATGTGCGCTTGAAACCGGATACGCGCGGGATCATCACCGCATCGGATTTCGCACAGATGCAGCCGGAGGCGCTGTTTGTGAACACCTCGCGAGCCGGGCTGATCGCACCTGGTGCTTTGCTTGAGGCGCTGAACGTCGGTCGCCCCGGCAAAGCAGCGATTGATGTGTTTGATTCCGAGCCACTGATTGATCCGACCGACCCGCTTTTGTCACATCCCAACCTGATCGCGACCCCACATATCGGCTTTGTCACTGAAGACGAGTTCGACCTGCAATTCGCGGATATTTTCGATCAGGTGAACGCCTATGCCGAAGGCGCTCCGATCCACATGATCAACCCCGAGGTTTGGACCAACGCAGAATAAGATTCGCGGCGATGGGCGCACCGATGATCACCAGCACGATCCTTGTCAGATGGTGGGTGATCACAAAGCCCAAATCCGCGCCCGAGACGATGGCCAGCACCGTCATCTCTGCCTGCCCACCGGGCGCGAAGGCCAGAAACGCCTCGACAGGTTGGCCCAGTCCCAAGGTGGTGACAACGGCGGTGAAAGTGGCTGCCAGGACGGCAAGGACAATGACATAGGCGAAGCCCGCTGCCACTACCCGGCGTAGTTCGACCCATGTGACACCTACGAATTTCACACCAATTCCGCAGCCAATGAAAAACTGCGCTGCAAGGATGGCCTCGCGAGGCGGTCGGGTATGAATTAAGTCGCCCAGTGACAAGGCGGCTGTAAGGATCATTGGCCCCAGGATTGACGCCCCGAACAGGCCGATCCGCTCCCCGCCTTTCCAGCCGATAATGGCGGCCAGAACCATCAGCGCCAATTCATGTATTGGCAGGTTGTGCGCGGGCTCGCCAATCGGATTGGTGAGTTGGGCATCATAGAACACGGTGAGGAACAAGGGGGCCAACGTCACGATGATCAGCACGCGCGTACCGTGGATCAAGGACAAGGTACGCGGATTGGCCCCCGCCTCAGTGCCAAAGATGATCATGTCTTGCAAACCGCCCGGCATGGCTGCGTAGAAAGCCGTTGTGGAGTCAAAGCCCCAGAATTTGCGAAAGAATGGCACACCTACCAGCGCGATTAGCAGGATGAAGAACGGGATCAGCGCAATTGACGCGGCCATTTTTGGCAATTCAGCAAACAGAGCCGGCGTAATCGATGCCCCTACCGCCACGCCCAGTATAGTGCGGGCGGCAACCGAGACCTGTCCAAAGCCTTCCATCGGTGCGTGCGCAAGAGCTGCAATCAAACATGCGCTCATTGGCCCGAACAGAAAAGGTAGCGGCAGGTTTAGCGCCCAAAATACTCCTGTGCCCAACACCGCCAGGCCGAGCGTGACGGCCCGTTTCGTCAGAAGAGAGGGGGTATCAGTTTGGCTGTGCAAGGTAAGCGTTCCAGCTTCGTTGACTTATAATGTATCCATGTGTATACAACTGGACGCAAGATGACAAGAGAGCCTGCGATGACCCTTCAGGACGACCCGTTACAACCTGGCCCACAAGGCAATTCTGCGTATCAGCGCCTGCTGGGCGAGATTCGCGAGGGCACTCTTTTGCCCGGCGACCGGCTGCGTGAGATTGAGCTGTCTGAACGGTTGGGCGTCAGCCGTACCCCGGTACGCGAGGCGATAAGGCAGTTGGAGGCCGACGGGCTGGTCACGCATGTGCCACGGCAAGGTGCCACCGTGCGCAGTCTGGATTACGCCGAGGTCATGGAACTCTATGAGATGCGCGCCGTGCTTGAAGGGACAGCGGCCCGTCTGGCAGCCCGCGCGGCGTCTGATGTCGAACTGGACGAGCTTGAAGTTCTGAACGACCGGCTGGCCGAGGCGGGTACTGGCCCCGATGCGGCCCAAATCAACAAGATCTTTCACGAAACACTTCTGGATGCGGCCAAGAACCGATTTCTGGCAAAATCCATGTTGTCCTTGCAAAAGGCGCTGTTGATCCTGGGTCCCTCGCAATTGCTGGATAGCGACCGCGCCGAGGCCGCAGTGGCCGAGCATCGGCGCATCATGGCGGCTTTGAAGGCCCGCGATGGCGCAGCGGCCGAGACAGAGATGCGCGCGCATATTCAGGCTGCGCAGCGGATGCGCATCCGCGCGTTGCAGGACCGCGACCGCTCAATCGACGAAAGCCAGTAGGTAGACAGGATATGGCCACCCCAAAGGAAGCTTACGATATCGCTGTGATCGGTGGCGGCAATGCGGCTCTCTGCGCTGCGATGACTGCAGCCGAGGCAGGCGCCCGTGTTCTGATCCTTGAAACGGCGCCAAAACCTTATCGCGGCGGAAACTCACGCCATACGCGCAATTTTCGCTGCATGCATTCGGGCCCGTTGGGTCCGCTCGTCGAGGCGTATAGCGAAGACGAATACCTCTCGGATCTGCTGAAAGTCACCGGTGGAAAAACCGATGAACATCTTGCCCGGTTGGCGATCCGCACGTCGGAAGAATGCCTTCCCTGGATGCAAGAACACGGGGTCCGGTTTCAGCCGTCGCTTTCCGGCACATTGTCATTGGCACAGACCAATGCGTTTTTCATGGGGGGCGGCAAATCTCTGGTGAATGCCTATTACCGCACGGCGGCAGGTTTGGGTGTAGATGTGCTGTACGAAGCCGCCGTCACGCATTTGGAACTGAATGGTGATCGGATCGAGTGGGTCGACTATAGCTATGAAGGCCAGTCTCATCGCATCGCGCCCAAGGCGGTCATCGTTGCCTCCGGCGGCTTTCAGGCCGACACGGATTGGCTCACCCGAGCCTGGGGTGAACCTGCCAAGAACTTCCTGATCCGGGGAACGCCTTACAACCGAGGCGTTGTCCTGTCTGATCTGCTGGACCAAGGAGTAGAAAGCGTTGGCGACCCGACCCAATGCCACGCCGTTGCCATCGACGGGCGCGCGCCGAAATTCGACGGCGGCATCGTCACCCGTCTGGACTGCGTTCCGTTTTCCATCGTCGTGAACAAACATGCCGAGCGGTTCTATGACGAGGGCGAAGACGTCTGGCCCAAACGCTACGCGATCTGGGGCCGTTTGGTGGCGGCGCAGCCGGATCAGGTGGGATATGCCATCATCGACGCCAAATCGCTGAACCTGTTCATGCCGTCCGTGTTCCCTCCGCTAAAGGCGGACACGTTGGACGAATTGGCCGGGATGATGGACCTGCCCGCGGAGAAACTGAAAGCAACCGTCAGCGCATTCAACGCCGCCTGCGGTGACACCAGCGGGTTTCATCCGACCGAACTGGACGGGGTGGCGACCTCGGGCCTGATCCCGCCCAAGACCAACTGGGCGCGCCCAATTACCGAACCGCCGTTTTACGGCTACTCGATGCGGACCGGCGTGACCTTTACCTATCTTGGGTTGAAGGTTGACAAGACAGCCCAGTGCTCGACCCCAAGCGGCAAGATCAAAAACCTTTGGGCGGCCGGGGAAACGATGGCCGGGTCCATCCTTGGGCAAGGCTATCTGGCGGGCTTTGGCATGACCATCGGAACTGTCTTTGGACGCATCGCAGGACGAGAGGCCGCCGCTTATGCAAACTGATCTTATTCAGGAAGCCCGCCGCCAGGCCGAGATCTGCAACGCCTGCCGCTATTGCGAGGGTTATTGCTCGGTCTTCCCGTCGCTGCACGCAGCGCGCGCGTTCTCGGATGGGGACATCACGCAATTGGCCAACCTGTGCCACAACTGCCGGGGCTGTTACTACGCCTGTCAGTACACCGCCCCGCACGCGTTTGACCTGAACCTGCCCAAGGCGCTGGCTGAAGTGCGGCGCGACAGTTGGGAAAGCTTCGCCTGGCCGCAGCCGCTGGCACGCCGGTTCCACACCCATGGCGGAGCCATCGCCCTGGCGTTGGTGGTCGGATTTGCCCTGTTGTTCTGGGCGACCCGCGCCATCGGTTCCAGTGGAGGCGAAGGGTTTTATGCCGTCCTGTCCCACAACACGATGGTCGCGATCTTTGCGCCTGCATTCCTGCTTCCTCTGTTCAGTATCGCCTTCAGCCTGAGGCGCTATTGGGCAGAGGTTGGTGGCAAACCGATCCAGATGTCTGATCTGACGGTTGCGCTCAAACGCGCGGGCAAGATGCAGGATCTGGCCGCAGGCCATGGCGAGGGTTGTAACTTCGAGGACGAAGACCGGTTCAGTCAGGGCCGACGTCACATCCACCACGCTGTTATGTATGGTTTTCTGCTGTGCTTTGCGTCGACCTCGGTGGCGACGATCATGCACTATGTCTTCGGAATGTACGCGCCTTACGGGTTCTGGTCGTTGCCGAAACTGTTCGGGATTTCCGGGGGGCTTCTGCTGACGGTGGGGTGCGGTGCGATGGCGCTGCTCAAGCTAAAGTCAGACCGAGACCTCGGCGATCCGTCGGCCTGGGGCGGGGATATCGGCTTCATCCTGTTGCTCGGGTTTGTGGGGCTCAGCGGGCCGGTTCTTTACGCCCTCGGTTCAACACCTCTGATGCCCGCACTGCTGGCCATCCACCTCGGATCGGTCCTGACCTTCGTCCTGCTGACGCCCTACACAAAAATGGCACACGGCTTCTATCGGCTTGCGGCGCTGGTCCGAGACGCACAACGAAAAAGAGATGCGTCCATGGTCCGTTAACAGCCCGTCGCGTCTGAGTGAGCAGAAAGAACATGCAATAGGATCAAATATGATTGTGAAGAACTCTGCGTTGCGGCACTTCGAGTGGCGGTCAACGTCCGGAATGGGCCGTCCATTGTAGGACCAACGGCAGCGACGCACGCTTCGCACGTATTTGGGCCGACCGCAGCAATTTGCACTCTGGGCTCGCCGCCGCCATTCTCTGCGGTTCGCACCGAATGGCGGTCAGAGCCCACAGCTGCCGTCGACCGAGCTTTGGTCTTTCGCATGTGCGGCACGTAGCCTACCGCACATTCCGGACGTTTAGAACTAGGCGGCAAATGGTAGGTGAGCGGACATTTCCGCCGGTCGCAGATGCGGCAAAATCGGCCTCCGCGCGACGGCCGAATTTCGTAGCTGATCGCCGCACCACAGCGCGATTTCCGGAAAGCGGCCGTTCAAAATAGTCAAAATGGCCGAAATCCAAACCGGACCTTCTCCGCGTCGATTTCGAGCGTCTCATATGCGGATGGGGTGGATGGCGCCTGCAGCCAACCGTCGCGCTTTGCGGCAAACTGCAGAAGACATCTTCTGCAAGGAAAGGAGCCCCACCATGGAAGTCACGACGATAGGATTGGATCTCGGTAAAGACGTCT
>NZ_JBXWSL010000054.1:0-16639 GCF_059613425.1 Ruegeria sp. BHSA123
TTTTTTTGTTTATCCCGGGGTAATAAGCCCGATCGCTATCGCCCGCCCTACAGCCTGAGGGGTGGTCAGCGCACTAAGCTTTTCCCGGCTCGAACGCAAGTGTACTTCTACGGTTCGGTGCGAAATAGACAAAATATCGCCGATATCCTGCTGCGACTTACCTGCGGCGACCCATTGCAGGATTTCCGCTTCGCGAGAGGACAATGTCGGATGATATAGTGCGTTGGTCAGCTGATCCGACGACACGACATTGTCGTGGATGTGTACGGCCATGGCCTGCAAATCGCCGATAAAGTTTGTATAGAGCTTACGCCACTCTTCCTTGCTGCAATTTCGGGTTGCGCTCAGCAGGCCAATATCGCCGTAAGGGCCGCGTACCGGGATCGTAACTCCCTGACTGGGCAGGCCAAAATCATGAGCATCCCGGAACACACGCTGAAAATCCGGACTCCGTTCAAGACGGCTCCAATCCACCGGCGCAATACTGCGGCGGGCCATGTGGATGGTCGGGTCGATCATGATCAGACCTTGTTTCTGGTAGTGCTCGGTCCAGGCGTCGTCATAGGTGACAAAGCCAGCCACTGTTCCTGCCGCGGGATTCATACCAGCGTAGGCCGCATGATCCATGTCATGCTTCTCACAGATTTGCCTTAGAAACTCGGTATATCGAACTTCAGAATCCGGCAGAGTGCTCAGATCGACAATTTCCATGTGGCGCCTACCAGCTGTGGCCCATCTTGCCGCCCGATGGTGTCGTCGAGCATGCGTATTACACAGAGTGGAACCCGTTTACCTCACCACGTCAGAACATCATACTTTTCTAAACATGACAAGGAGAGGTCTTAATTGTCTGTGCAATACCGCATATTGCGACAACCAATAGAACATTTTTGTCACTATTCAGTTTCAAGTGCCAAATCCGGCCAATTTCTGACGCCAATGGACGTCAGGGCGCCGGTCTCAACCCGGTTTCGACCAGCATCCCCTTGGCTTTTGCCTCTGGATAGTAACCTTTGGCGTACAGGAAAATCGCCCTGCGTTGATCCCCGTCGGACAGCAGCCAGGCACCGCGCAGGTACTTTCCCGCAAACTCAAGGTTGGTGTCTGCGTCCAGCAAACCTTCGGCTTTACCGGTGTAACCCATCGAGCGCGCAGTGGCGGGTAGAACCTGTAGAAGGCCGTAATAGGGCTGGTTGACGGCCCATGGTCGGTGCGTGCTTTCACGTATGGCCAGCTTGTGAACCAGCTCTCGCGGAACCTGATAATGATCCGCCCATCTGTTGATCGAAGCTCTCAGCTCGGGCGTTTCATTTGGGTGAAGCGGCGGGTCAAAACGTGGCGTACCCGCCTTGGAGACCTGGTCTGCCCCGCAGGCAACCAACGACACAAATAGAAACAGTGCCAGGAAACTTTGGCGCAGATAAACAAGCATTTTTCGGTCCTCTGGATTTCGGCGGCAATGATACGGATCGACAATAAGCCTTCAAGCTTACCCCGGAAAATGGGCTGAAACTTGCCGGTACGACTTGTGAACACATAGGGAAAAAAGAAAAGGCCGCGCTTTGGCGCGGCCTTTGGAATGCTCACAAGCAGCCGGATCAGGCTTTGGCTTCGTCTTCTTCAACCGGTGCTGCGTCGGCAACCATGTCGTCGTCCGAAGCGGCCGAGCCGATGTCGTCGAACAGTTCGGCGATCTCGAATTCAGCAGCGGCTTCTTCTTCAGCAGCCAGTTCCTGAATCGATTTGCCCGAAGCCTGCAGTTCGGCTTCTTCTTCCGAACGGGCCACGTTCATTTTGATTTCGACTTCAACCTCGGGGTGCAGTTTGACTGCGACAGTGTGCAGACCCAGTTCCTTGATCGGGGCGATCAGGACAATCTGTTTCTTGTCGACGGTGAAACCTGCGTCGGTTGCGGCGTCAGCGGCGTCACGCGGGGTGACCGAACCGTACAGAGCGCCGGCATCCGATGCCGAGCGAATCACGATGAACTGCTGACCGTCCAGCTTTTCAGCCAGTGCTTCAGCTTCTTTCTTGGTTTCCAGGTTGCGGGCCTCAAGCTGCGCTTTCTGGGCTTCGAACGACGCGATGTTGGCGTCGGACGCGCTCAGGGCTTTGCCTTGGGGCAGCAGGAAGTTGCGGGCGTAGCCGGGCTTGACGTCAACGACGTCGCCCATCTGACCCAGTTTCGCAACGCGTTCCAGCAGGATAACTTGCATGTCAGTCTCTCCTTACTTCACAGCGTAGGGCAGCAGGGCGAGGAAGCGGGCGCGCTTGATAGCACGGGCCAGTTCACGCTGCTTCTTCGCCGAAACGGCGGTGATGCGCGAAGGAACGATCTTGCCACGCTCAGAGATGTAGCGCTGCAGCAGACGGGTGTCTTTGTAGTCGATCTTCGGCGCGTTCTCACCCGAGAACGGGCAGACCTTGCGGCGGCGGAAAAATGGTTTTGCGGCCATGGTTTAGAGTCCTTTTCTCAGGCGTTGATCAACGGCGCTCGCGGCGTTCGCCACGTTCGTCACGCTTCTGCATCTGAACCGACGGACCATCTTCGTGGCCGTCGACCTTGATGGTCAGAACGCGCATGACATCTTCATGCAGACGCATCAGGCGTTCCATTTCCTGCACCGCGCCCGAGGGGGCATCGGTTTTCAGAAAGGCATAGTGGCCTTTGCGGTTTTTGTTGATCTTGTAGGCCATCGTCTTGACGCCCCAGTACTCGCTATCAACCAGCTTGCCGCCGTTGTCAGCCAGAACGGTGCCGAAATGTTCGACGAGGCTTTCCGCCTGCGCGTTGGACAGATCCTGACGCGCGATCATTACATGCTCATACAGTGGCATGTGCACTCCTGTTTATATCAAGGCGCATTTCATAGGCGGGGCCAAACGTTCCTTCGCGACCCTGCCACGAGAGGCTGCGCGATTCATACGACTGCGAAGGATGGCCCCGTATACACGTCTGAGCCGCAAGGGCAAGCCCTGCCACATATGCCTCTGAGACGCCGCCCAAATTCCTTTAGGCCGCCCAATTGCTGACGCTTTTCGGCTCAAAGTTGTTTTGCATACCGGACATCAACCGGATCAACAGAATTTCGAAAGTAACCTTAAAAGGGTGACGTGTTATGACCGCTACTAACACAAACGCATATCAGGAAAACGTTGCCGGCTCGCGATTTGAAAATTCAGTGCCGGTAATGATCACGTTTGCACCGAACTGGAAGGCCCGCCTGGTCCTGGCGCGGATGGTCGGGGCGTTCCTGATCGTTTCCGCGTTTTCAATGTGGTTGATGCCCGGATCGGTCGTTGGCGCAGATGTTTGGCCGATCAAGATGGCGGCGTCCATGCTGTTTCTGGTCGTTGGCGTCGCCCTTCTGACGATCGAGGTTCTTGACCCGCGTCCTGACGCCTATTTCGACCCGATCCGTCGCGAAGTCCGGGTGTTGCAGAAAAACGGAGACGGGCGCCCTCAGACTGTCCTGCGCCGCAGCTATGACTCGCTGGGTGGGGCGCGTTTCGAAGAAAACGAAGTTCATCTGTTTGACGTGGATGGCAGCCTTTTGATGAAGCTGCCACTTGAATCTGCGGATGTCAGCCGGGCGCTGAAAGGTCAACTAAGCAAGAGCGTAACAATTTTCGGCTGAGTTTTATTCTGTTCAAAAACGAACAGAAGTTGTGAATCAAAATTGGTTGTGTGCTGCCCCTGGGCAGCACATTTTGCGTTCAAGCAATCCTGACGGATTGCAATCACAAAACCGCGGAGATTGATATGAAATCCACCTTTCTTGCTGCTGCATTGGCCGTGTCAGCGACTACGGCACTCGCCAGCGCCGAGAAATACGTATTGGACCCCAGCCACAGTCAGGTCATTTTCAGCTATGACCATCTTGGGTTCTCAACCACGACTGGCATGTTTTCCGGCTTTGTAGGCGAGATCATGTTTGATCAGGAAAACCCCGCCGCTTCGAGCGTGAGCGTGTCGATGCCCGTATTGGAGATGTTTACCGGCTGGAAACCCCGTGAAGATCACTTCATGACCGAGGATTTCTTTGGCGCGGCCGAAGGAGATTTGATCACCTTTACATCGACAGGAATCGAAGTGACCGGTGACAACACCGCGAACATCACTGGCGATCTGACGATGAACGGTGTGACCAAATCAGTTGTTCTGGACGCAAAGCTCAACAAGGCTGACACCCACCCGATGGCAAACCAGCCCTGGGCTGGTTTCAATGCCACGACAACGCTGGTCCGCAGTGAATTCGACCTGGGTCAGTTTGCACCGTTTGTCAGCGACGAAGTGCAAATCCAGATTTCGGTCGAGGCACAAAAAGCCGAGTAATCGCAGAATCACGAACAGAAAAACGCCGGTGATTTAATCACCGGCGTTTTTTTTGCCTTACTGACCGCGTATCGCAGTGAGTTCTACGGATACTGCGACGGTAAAGCCCAGCGAGTCTTCGGTAGGCTGCGATGTGCCTACATCAAACGCCAACCGGTTAAGCTCGATTGTGCCCGCCATGGTAGCAGTGTCGCCCTGCAGGTCCAGCGAGAAAAGCAAAACGACATCGATCGACTTGTCGCGAATAGTAAGCGGGCCGCGCGCCTCATAACCACTTTCGGTTTTATAAAGATCGGCCTTGAACTGAGCAGTGGGGAACCGGGCGTTGTCGAAGAAATCTGGCCCCATGGCCTGATCGGATACGGTTCCAAGACGAAGCGAGCCAATGGATATCGTGACATCGACAGATCCCGCCAGGCCCGGGTCTGTGGGCTCGTCAAAGGTAATTGCGGCAGTCCAGTCAGAAAACGAACCTGTCACGGGGCTGTTCAATTGCGAAATTGTAATCGACAGCGTGCCGCTCTGAACTTGCCATTCCGATTGAACCTCAGCCAATTGGACATCCGGGGCTTCCCCTATGTTAGGGGCCAGCTTCCCGGTTGCCCAGCCTCCGGTGACGACGACACCCCAGACCGCCAGTGCAGCGACGGCTGGAATCAGTGAATGGGTTTGATGTGGTGGTTCCGGCGCATCTGACAGACCCGGTAACATCCGACGCAATGTGCCGTCCTTGTCGATGACGTGATGTTTCAGCGCACCTGCAATGTGCAGGACAAGGGAAACAACCAGAACCCACATGAAGAGCCAGTGCAGAACTCCTGTAACCTCGGCCACGGCGGTGGCTTTCGGTACAAAAGGCAGGTTTTGGCCGAAGGGCCAAAGGATTGGGGCAAAGCCCTCGGTCGCGGCGTGGTGAATCCAACCGGTCAGGGGCACAAGGACCAGCGAACCGTAAAGCAGCCAGTGGACGGTTTCAGCGGCGAAGGCTTCGGGTTTGTTGTCAGCATTCAGAAGGCCGGGCTTGGTTTGCGTGAACGCCCAAAGAATGCGGGCCAATGCCACGAAGAACACGGTAACCCCTACGGTTTTATGCAATGAGAACACGCGCGCTGCACGGGCAATTTCCAACTCGGTCGGGGCCGCTGCCGAGTGCAATACCGCATGTGCCAGATTGTCCGCGACCCAGCCGAGGGGCAAAGCCGTGAAGATCAGCAACGCGGTTAGCCAATGAAACGTCTTTGCGATGCTGCCGTAGCTTGAAAAGGAATTGGTCGATTGCATGTGTCGGACGCTCCGGGATTCTGGGTTGTGCCCAAGGTAAAGCCGGATGAAACAGACACAAGTGAGCGCGGGTGCACACAAAAGGTGCCACAATGCAGAAAGCAGGCAATGCTTGTGCCAGACGATCAGTCAGTTTACACCCCGCCGCAACCTGAAACCATCCATGAGGTTGCAATGACACTCGCGTTCGTTTTTCCGGGACAAGGCGCCCAGACCATAGGTATGGGCAAAGCTCTGGCAGAGGCCTATCCGGCGGCTCAGGCCATTTTCGATGAGGTGGACGACGCGTTGGGCGAGAAGTTGAGCAGTCTGATTTGGGACGGTGATATTGCTGACCTGACACTGACCCAGAATGCTCAACCCGCGTTGATGGCGACATCGATGGCAGCCATGCGTGCTTTGGAAGCCGAGGGCGTATCCGTCAGCATGGCGGCTTTTGTGGCGGGGCATTCACTGGGTGAATACTCGGCTCTGGCCGCGGCGGGGGCCTTGTCTGTTGCAGATACAGCGCGTTTGCTGCGCACCCGTGGTCAGGCTATGCAAAGCGCGGTACCCGTGGGCGAGGGGGCCATGGCCGCCATTCTGGGGCTGGATCTGGAGGCCGTACGCGCCGTGGCGGAAGAAGCCGCACAGGGCGAGGTCTGTCAGGCCGCAAATGACAACGATCCCACGCAGGTCGTCGTGTCGGGTTCAAAAGCGGCTGTCGAGCGCGCAGCCGAGATAGCCAAGGAAAAAGGTGCAAAACGTGCCGTTATGTTGCCGGTAAGTGCTCCATTTCACTGTTCGCTGATGAAACCTGCTGCAGATGTAATGGCAGAAGCGCTTGCTGCCGTCGAAATTAAGGCACCAGCCGTACCTTTGGTGGCCAATGTTCGCGCCGAGGCTGTCAGCGATCCGGATCTGATCCGTCAATTGCTGGTCGAGCAGGTGACCGGTTCGGTTCGCTGGCGGGAAAGCGTGCAATATATGGCGGCTCGAGGCGTGACTGAAACATGGGAAATCGGCGCTGGCAAGGCGCTGTCCGGTATGATCCGCAAGATCGATCGCGAAATCGCGGGCAAGGCCGTGGGCACACCGGAAGACGTTCAGAAGACCATTCAGGTCGAATCGTAAGCTCAATCCGCGTTGTAAGCGACGCAGCAAGAGGGAAACCGAATGTTTGATTTAACAGGTAAGAATGCGCTGATCACCGGTGCTTCGGGCGGTATCGGAGGTGACATCGCACGTGCGTTGCATGGCGCAGGTGCAACGGTTGGTTTGTCCGGTACACGCGTTGAACCGCTTCAGGCTCTGGCCGACGAACTGGGCGAACGCGCGCATGTTCTGCCCTGCAACTTAAGTGACCCGGAAGCCGTTGAAGCGTTGCCTAAGCAAGCGGCCGAGGCGATGGGATCGGTGGACATTCTTGTAAACAACGCCGGAATCACGCGCGACAACCTGTTCATGCGCATGTCCGACGAAGAATGGCAAAGCGTCATTGACGTGAACATGACCTCGACCATGAAACTGTGCAAAGGGGTGATCCGGGGCATGATGAAGGCGCGCTGGGGCCGTATCGTCAATATCTCGTCCGTGGTGGCCGCAATCGGCAATCCGGGGCAGGCGAACTATGCCGCGTCCAAGGCCGGTATGATCGGGTTTTCCAAGGCTTTGGCCCACGAAGTTGCGACACGCGGAATTACTGTGAATTCCGTGGCACCTGGATTTATCACAACTGCAATGACCGAGAAACTGACCGAGGAACAGAAAAAGGGTCTGTTGCTCAAGGTTCCGGCCGGTCGCATGGGCGATCCCGAGGAAATTGCAGCTGCCGTTCTGTATCTTTCCAGCCCCGAAGCGGGCTATGTTACCGGAAGCACCTTGCATGTGAACGGTGGTATGGCCATGTTGTGAGCGCGACAGGGGCGAGTGCGAAAGCGTTTGCCTCTTGCGTCGACTATGCTATAGGCGGCGCATCTATGCGGGGCCGGTCGTTCAGGTCGGCCTTCTATTTCCCGGTTCGCCGGGACCGAAACCGCCCAAAACGGGCAAACCAAAGCCAACCCGTGCGGGCAAGGGCAGAATCGGGCGGACCGCCCTGTAAAGGAATGAGGAATTGACATGAGCGACGTCGCAGATCGCGTTAAGAAGATCGTTGTTGAGCACCTGGGTGTTGAAGAAGATAAAGTCGTGGAAAACGCGTCCTTCATCGACGATCTGGGCGCAGATAGCCTGGACACAGTTGAGCTGGTCATGGCCTTCGAAGAAGAGTTCGGCATCGAGATCCCCGATGACGCAGCCGAGACCATCCAGACCTTTGGCGACGCCGTCAAGTTCATCAGCGAAGCGTCCTAAGCGTTTCTTTCTGATCAAAATCGGCGCTTCCGGGCAACGGGGGCGCCGTTTTTTTATGCCTGCCCGAATTTCGGACTTGCGTGGCTATTGTGGCCTGCGCACTGTTTCCACTGAGGCAAAACTCAAAGTGGACAGGGCATGATAAGATCCACTCCGATGATAAATACCGCGCGTTTGACGCTGTGCGCCATGCGCCCGGAAGACTTTGACCGGTTTGCGGAAATTTGGCGTGACCCTTGTGTCGTCCGGCATATCGGCGGCTCTCCCCGGTCGCGTGGCGAAGCGTGGGATTCGTTCCTGCGTAATGCCGGGCATTGGCAGATGGCCGGTTTTGGCCAGTGGGGCGTGATGCAACAATCGAATCGCAAGCTGATCGGGCAGGCCGGATTCTTCTATAGCAACCGATGCATGGGCGACGATTTCGACGGCTTCCCCGAGGCGGGGTGGGTGCTGGTCCCCGAAGCACAGGGGCAGGGATTGGGATACGAGGCAGCCAAGGCTGCGCATGACTGGTTTGATCGGGTGATTCCCGGACCGTTGGTCGCGATGATAAACGCGACGAACATGTCTTCGCAGAAACTCGCCAAGAAGCTAGGCTATGTTCTGATGCGGGAAGGGGTGTATAATGAAACCCCGGTGCATTTGTTACGACGCAACGGACCGCCAGCTCGCGCATAGATTCGCCACTTAAACAGTATGCCGCAAAATGGCCAAGCTGTGCCGATCCCGGTGATTTCGGGCGGGCGTTCTGGATGTATGCTGCCGGGGATTTTCAGAGCGATTGAGCGGAGGACCAAGCTCATGAGGATTTACCCCACGATGGAACTGCAGAACGGCCGGTGTGTCTCGCTGGACAAGGGTCGTCTGGAAGAAGCGATGATCTGGCACGTGAATCCGGTAGAAACCGCACGGAGCTGGGCAGAGGCGGGTGCCGAATGGATGCACCTGACGGATTTCGACGCGATCGAGGGTAAGGATACCAACGCGCAGCTGGTCGAGGATATCCTTCGCAAGGCCGAGATTCCGGTGCAGTTGGCGGGTGGCATGCGCTCGCGCGAGCAGATTGAGCGCTGGATCGACAAGGGCGCGGGCCGCATCGTGGTTGGCACGCTTGCTGCGCGTGAACCAAACCTGGTCAAGGATCTGGCCAAGCTGCACCCTGACCAGATCGTGCTGTCAGTGGATGTCTGGCAAGGCCTTGTTATGACTGACGGCTGGCGCAGCCAAAGTGCGTTCACGCCCGAAGCCTTTATCGACGCATTCGGCGATACGCCCTTTGCCGCCATCGTGGTAACCGATATCGACAGCGACATCAAAGATGTC
Source organism: Ruegeria sp. BHSA123 (assembly GCF_059613425.1). Taxonomy (NCBI): domain Bacteria; kingdom Pseudomonadati; phylum Pseudomonadota; class Alphaproteobacteria; order Rhodobacterales; family Roseobacteraceae; genus Ruegeria; species Ruegeria sp. BHSA123. The sequence goes on from NZ_JBXWSL010000054.1 coordinate 9,275, forward strand.
GAGGCAAAGCTTGGTCTGATCTCGCGGCTGGCAAACCATTCGCGTACCCCGGTGATTGCCAGCGGTGTCGTGCGCACAGCAGACGATATCTCTCGGCTGGCATACATCCCCAACATCTCGGGCGCGATTGTCGGGCGTGCGTTGTTCCGCAAGACACTGGACTTGGCCAAAGCGCTTGAAACTGCCAAATCGGCCCACGAGCCGGTCGCGCAGTTTCAGTAAGCAACTCCGCCCTTTCGGCTGAACGCGCGAAAGGGCGGTTTTGACAAGCGCCGAATTTCTGGTTTCCTTGGGCATTCGGCGACAGGACGCCGGGACGGAAAGAACCGTTGCTCTTGCCCCCGCACCCCGGGCCGGGGTATGAGCGGTTCTCATAAGAGGAAGCAGGCAAGAGGCACTTCATGCGCAGAGTCGTTGTAACCGGTCTTGGATTGGTCACTCCTTTGGCCAGCGGGGTCGAGGAAACCTGGTCGCGGCTGCTGGACGGAGAGTCCGGTGCAGGCCCAATCACGCATTTCGATGCAGAGGCAAGCGGGGTCGCAACGACCTACGCCTGCGAGGTGCCGCGCGGCGACGGAACCAACGGGACCTTCAATCCCGATGACTGGATGCCGCTGAAAGAGCAGCGCAAGATCGAAGACTTTATCCTGTATTCCATCGCGGCCGCCGAAATGGCCTGTAAGGATGCAGGCTGGCTGCCGGAAGACGAAGAATCGCGCCTGCGTACGGGTGTTCTGATCGGCTCGGGCATTGGTGGTCTGGGATCGATTGCCAATACCGCGAACCTGATCCGCGACAAGGGTCCGCGTCGGGTATCTCCGTTCTTTATTCCAGGCGCACTGATCAACCTGGCCTCGGGTCAGGTATCAATCCGTCACGGGTTCAAAGGGCCGAACCACTCGGTCGTGACCGCATGTTCAACCGGTGCGCACGCAATCGGCGACGCCAGCCGCATCATCCGGGCGGGTGACGCAGATGTCATGGTGGCAGGTGGCGGCGAGGGCTGCATCTGCGAGATCGGTATTGCCGGGTTCAACGCATGTAAGGCGCTATCGACCAAATACGCAGATAATCCAAAGGCTGCCAGCCGACCCTATGACGTGGACCGTGACGGTTTCGTGATGGGCGAGGGCGCCGGCATCGTGGTTCTGGAAGATTACGAACACGCCAAAGCGCGCGGAGCCAAGATCTACGCCGAGGTTCTGGGCTATGGTATGTCGGGCGACGCCTATCACATCACCGCCCCGTCCGAGGATGGCGACGGGGCCGAACGTTCCATGAGAGCGGCGTTGCGCAGCGCCGGGCTGGAGCCGAAAGACCTAGATTACATCAACGCACATGGCACCTCGACCATGGCGGACACGATCGAACTGGGCGCTGTCGAGCGCCTGTTGGGCGAGCATGCCGGGAATGCGACGATGAGTTCGACCAAGTCGGCAACCGGTCACTTGCTGGGTGCTGCGGGCGCGATTGAGGCGATATTCTCAATCCTGGCAATCCGCGATCAGGTCGCACCGCCAACAATCAACCTGGATAACCCGGCTGTTGAAACTCTGATTGATCTTGCCCCCAACGCCAAGCGCGAGCGTGAAATCAATGTGGCGCTGTCGAACTCGTTCGGGTTTGGTGGAACCAATGCCAGCGTGATCTTCGGAAAGGTCAATTAAATGTGGCGGGCCATCGCTTCGAATGCGCTGACCATCCTGGTGGTCGGCCTGTTTCTGGTGGGCGGTCTGATCCTGTGGGGACAGTCGCAGTACAAGGCCGAAGGCCCGCTTGAGACCGCGATTTGCCTTCAGGTCAAAAGCGGTTCGAACATGACACGTGTCAGTCGCGATCTGGAAGATCAGGGTGCCATTCGAAGTTCAATTCTGTTTCGAATGGCCGCTGACTATACCGATCAGGCGCAGCGGTTGAAAGCGGGCAGCTTTCTGGTGCGCGAAGGTGCGTCGATGGCGCAGATCATCGAAGAAATCACCAGCAGCGGCGCCAGCACTTGCGGGTCGGAAATCGAATACCGTATCGGTGTGACACGCACCCAAACCCGCGTGCGTGAACTGGATCCGGCAACACTGGATTTTGTCGAGATTGCTTCATTTGATGCGGCAGAGGAACAAACGCCTGAGGCCTATACCGAGAAACGCAACGAGGCTGATACGCGCTATCGCGTGTCGCTTGCCGAAGGTGTGACCTCGTGGCAGGTGGTTGAAGCTCTGAAATCATTCGAAGCGCTGTCGGGTGATGTGACCGAGATTCCGGCTGAGGGCATGTTGGCCCCGGACAGTTACGATGTTGTGGCCGGACAGGATCGCAATGCGATTTTGCAAGCCATGCAGGACAAGCAACAACTGCGGATCAACGCGGTTTGGGAAAGCCGTCAAGGCGGGTTGCCGCTGGACACTCCTGAAGAGATGCTGATCCTTGCGTCTATCATCGAAAAGGAAACCGGTGTTCCGGAGGAACGCGGCCAGGTCGCCAGTGTGTTCGTGAACCGCCTGAAACAAGGGATGCGGTTGCAAACCGATCCGACCGTCATCTATGGCGTGACAAAGGGGCAGGGCACATTGGGTCGCGGGTTGCGGCGCAGCGAATTGAACCGTCCAACACCGTGGAACACCTATCAGATCGACGGGCTGCCTCCGACGCCGATTGCAAATCCAGGTCTGGCGAGCCTGGAAGCAGCGGTTGCGCCGGATGACACCAACTATGTGTTCTTCGTCGCTGACGGCTCGGGCGGGCATGCGTTTGCAGAAACCCTGCAGGAGCACAATCGCAACGTTGCCAAATGGCGCGAAATTGAAGAACAGCAGAGCTCGGGGAATTAAGCCGGGCGGATTGCTGGTTTTGTTAACAAAATACGCCGACGCCGGTATAAAAACTGGCGTCGGCGTTTTCTTTGGCAGGCTCTTCAGTTCTTAGGCGGCTGAGCGTCTTTTGTTGGGACGGCGCCGTCTGGAGTTGGAAGGTTTCCCATCGCCGTTGGCCGGCTTGGGCTTGAAACCGCGACGGCGGTTGTTTTGACGACGTGCAGGTTGCTGAACCTCGACCCCTTCCGGCATGGTGCCGCTTGTGACAGGGATTTCAATTTTCATCAGCTTCTGGATCTGACGCAACAGGTCGACTTCTTCCGGTGCACAGAACGCGATCGCTTCCCCTTCGCGCCCGGCACGGGCGGTGCGCCCGATACGGTGGACGTAATTGTCGGGCACGTCGGGTAGGTCGAAGTTGATGACATAGGCGACGCCGGGGATGTCGATGCCACGCGCGGCAACGTCGGTGGCCACCAGTATGTTCACCTCACCAGCGCGGAAGGCATTGATGGCCCGGTCACGCTGGCCCTGGCTTTTGTTCCCGTGAATGGACGCCGCGTTAAAGCCGTCGTCCACCAGCCCTTTCATCAGCCGTTCAGCGCCGTGTTTTGTGCGGGTGAAGACCAGTGTCAGCGCATCCGCGTCCTGCGACAGGATTTCGCGCAACTTAGACGGTTTTCCGGGTTTCGAAACAAAGTGAAGGGACTGGGTGATCTTGTCAGCGGCCTTGCCCGGGGGCGAAACCTGCACCCGCTGCGGATTGTTCAGATAGGCACGGCTGAGCTCCTCCATCTGTTTCGGCATTGTGGCCGAGAACAGCATGGTCTGGCGGGGCGTGCCCAGTGCAGGCGCGATGCGACGCAGAGCGTGAATGAAGCCCAGGTCAAGCATCTGATCTGCTTCGTCCAATACCAGATGGCGCACCGAACCAAGGTCAACAGCGCCCCGTTCCATCAGGTCAATCAGGCGGCCCGGGGTGGCGACCAGAATATCGGTGCCGCGTGCGAGGAACATCACTTGTTTGTTGATCGACTGGCCACCAACAACTGTAGCGACCCGCAGCTTTGTTCCTTTGGTGAGGGTGCGCAAACTGTCGGCGATCTGGTTCACGAGCTCGCGGGTGGGGGCGAGGATCAGTGATTTGGCTGTTTTGGGATCGGGCTTGCCGGGCTGCGCCAGCAGGTGGTCGATCAGGGGCAGGCCAAAGGCCAGTGTCTTGCCGGTGCCGGTTTGGGCCAGCCCGAGGATGTCATGCCCGTTCAGGGCCAGCGGAATGGCCTGGTTCTGAATCGGGGTGGGTTGAGTGAAATTGGCGCGTTTCAACGCGTCGTTCAGTGTCGGCGCGAGGCCGAGCATATCGAAGTCGAACAAAAAATTATCCTTTACGGCCCGCAGGTTAAACCCCACGAGCAGGTGGTGACTGGCCACGTTCATGTGACCGGCAGGGTTGTGCGAGACCTCGGGATGCGCGAGCGAATCCAGCGCCATCCGGCCATCGCGTAAAGAACCCTGCGTGAAGGGGAACCGGGAGTAATGTGCTGGCGCTGAGGGGCCTGAAGCCCGACGATGCTCACGCGGTGGCGCCGTGATTAAGGGCACATGAGGGTTTCGGGAGGGAATGTCAAGGACTGGTTTTGCCGCGGGCAGGTTGCGCGCAGGACCTTGACGCGCCGAAATCGGGTGATGCGGGCGATTTTGAGCGCGATTTCGGAAAATGTCAGGTTTGTACACGCGTCAAGGTGGGGAGTGCGCAATTTGTACACGCTGAAAGCGGCACGGGGGTAACCCTGTATTAATCCCTCTGGTCGGTGAGGCGGTCAGGGCTAGGGAGGAAAAAGGGCGGGGCGGCGTTTAGGCCGAGGGTTACTACAGCCGGAAATTCACTGTCCGTTAACCTGCACCGTACGATCCCTGTTGCGCGACTGTTGCGTAAACCCTTGACTTTGCGCGCTTTATCCCGTATAGGTTGTGTCATGCTAGAAGAAGTGGGCGAACGGCCTCGGGGTGACCCGGTGGCCGTTTTTTCGTTTCTCTCGTGCGGAGAACACTCACGCATGAGGTCACAGGCAAACATGACTTTGATTACCCCGGAAGAGCGGATTTCCCAGACGGCTGAACTGTTGCAGTCCCTGGAAAGGTCCATTCGCGATCTGCGGCAAGCGGCAGAAGACCTGCGCAAACAGATCGGTGCCGGGGAGGATGCAGATCTTGCTGGTTCAGCCAAGCAACTCGGTCAGCTGGAGGGGCTGATCCGAAGTTGCCAGAAAGTGGAGACAAGCTTTGTCGAACAACATTACAGACAAGCCGGAATTGCCCAAGGAGGGTACGCGCTCGACCTTGAGCGGGCCCGATTTGAGATCGGGTGCAGGCTGGCTCGCCTCCGCCGATGCTGCGGTGCGGGAGAGATTTCTGAGTGAGATCGGGGAGGGGGGGCTGTGTGCCCTCCCTTTCCTGTTTGAATTCTGGGCGCTGCCGCATCAATTGCCGCCCGAGGGCGACTGGCGGTCCTGGGTGATCATGGGCGGGCGCGGTGCGGGCAAGACGCGGGCCGGGGCCGAGTGGGTAAGGTCGATGGTCGAGGGGCCGAAACCGCTGGACAAGGGCGAGGCGTGCCGCGTGGCGCTGGTGGGTGAAACATTCGATCAGGTGCGCGACGTGATGATCTTTGGCGACAGCGGGATATTGCAATGCTCGCCCCCGGATCGGCGACCCGTGTGGAAGGCATCGGAACGCAAGCTGATCTGGCCCAACGGGGCCGAGGCTCAGGCGTTTTCGGCACATGATCCCGAAGGGCTGCGCGGGCCGCAGTTCGATGCGGCCTGGGTGGATGAGCTGGCCAAGTGGAAGAAGGCGGGCGAGACCTGGGACATGCTGCAATTTGCGCTGCGTTTGGGCGAGAGACCCCGGGTCTGCGTGACCACGACACCGCGCAATGTGAAGGTTCTGAAGGATTTGCTGGCGTCGCCCTCCACCGTGCAGACCCATGCGCCGACCGAGGCGAACCGGGCCAATCTGGCAGCGTCGTTTCTGGAGGAAGTGCGCGCGCGCTATGCGGGTACGCGGCTGGGGCGGCAAGAGCTGGACGGGGTGTTGCTGTCGGATGCGGACGGCGCGCTGTGGACGGGTTCGATGCTTGAGGCGGCGCGCTGCGCACAAGTGCCCGAGCTGGACCGTATCGTCGTGGCGCTGGACCCGGCGGTGACATCCGGGTCTGGCGCGGATGCCTGCGGGATCGTGGTGGTTGGCGCGCAAGTGCAAGGCCCGCCCGAGGACTGGCGCGCGTATGTGCTGGCTGACCGGACGATGCAGGGCGTTGGCCCGGCAGGCTGGGCGCAGGCGGCGATTGACGCGATGGATGAGTTCGGGGCCGAACGGCTGGTGGCCGAGGTCAATCAGGGCGGGCAACTGGTGGAAGAGGTCGTGCGGCAGGTAGACCCTCTGGTCCCTTATCGTGCGGTGCGGGCCTCCCGCGGCAAGGTCGCGCGGGCCGAGCCTGTGGCAGCGCTGTACGAGCAGAGGCGGGTGGCCCATGTGGCCGGGCTGGACGCGCTGGAGGAGCAGATGTGCCAGATGACCGCGCGCGGGTTTGAAGGGCAGGGCTCGCCCGACCGCGTCGATGCGCTGGTCTGGGCGCTGCATGAGTTAGTTGTGGGGCCTGCGGGAGGGTATCGGCGGCCTAGGGTGAGGGCGTTGTGAGGGCCGTCTAGCCTGTGTCACAATAGCCAAACAACTGCTTTGTTCTCTATACAAAAGCACCTACATGGTATTCGGCTTCTTTTCTTCGCTACTTTGGTCTTAAAAAGAACCTCAGAAGAGGATCCTTCGGCGCAGTTTGACTGCAACAGAATAGTTAGAATACGCTTCTGGAAAAGGAGGATGAAGTGTATTTAACGATAATACTGTCATTTTTGTTTCTTATTTTCACTTCGCCATCGGTAAACGCTGAAGTCGGTTGGCGCGAGGGAGCTGTTTCTCACCGACAGTTGCCACCCCCGGGCATAACAAAGTCCTACGTAAGATTAGATATTCCTCACATAAGGCAAGGCGATTATCTATGTGTACCAACTTCGGCGGCAATGGTTGTTCAGTATTTTGGGGGCAGAATTGATCCCGCCGAACTAAAAGCCATCGCTGAAGGTCACAAACCCCAAAGCCAAAGAAATTCAAAGTTCACGTATTGGAGAGATGCCAACTACGCACTTCGCAAGTTTGGGTATAAGTGGAAAATTCGCGATTACCCAAAAACATCCTCTGGCTTTAAATCTGGTCTTCGCGACATAAAGGCGAGTCTGAGAAAAGGCCGCCCGGTACTTATTGATGTCCATCAGGATGAGGGACACACATTTGTTGTAATGGGTTTTAATGATGAAGCACAGGTTGTTTATATTCGCGATCCAAACTTGCCAGGAAAACAGTCTCGCATTTTGAGCTATGCCGTACTGAAGTGAGCAGCCTCATCTGACTGGTCCGATTTGATTGTTAGTGCATCATCGGCCTGTGATCCATCGGGATGATGGTTTCAGGTGCTGGCGGGCGATAGCCCAGTGCACTGTGG
>NZ_JBXWSL010000055.1:0-16302 GCF_059613425.1 Ruegeria sp. BHSA123
TGACACCCGTCGAGCTGTTGCGGCAAAACGCTCCGGCCACCCGTCCCATAATCGCCCTCAGCGAAGGCAACGACCCCCGCATCACCAAAGGAGCCCTCAACGCGCAGAGGGGAGGGTCGTGCTGCTTTGAAACACACGCTCAGCAGGAAGGTATGATGTCATGACACCCCAGGTCCTCAATCTCTTCGGTGCGCCCGCAACAAGCAGCGAACGGCGCCTGGCCGATCTTCCGGACCGCGTTGTCGAAGGCGATCCGCATCACCAGATCGGGGTGCATTTTACCAGTCCGGACGGCAAGTTGTCTGCGGGCACATGGACCTCGACGCCCGGAAAATGGCATGCGTTCACGGACAAGGACGAATATTGCTATATTGTCAAAGGCCATTGCGCTTTGATCCACGAAGACGGCAACCGTCAGGATTTTCGCGACGGGGCGAGTTTTCTGATCCCGAATGGGTTTCGCGGCTATTGGGAAGTCATTGAGGAAACGACGAAGCACTTTGTGATCCGGGATTGCACCTAAGACCCACTAGGTGATCTGAAGCGCAGAAGCCGTTACGCGGGAAGGTGGTTCTTGCGGTAAAGGCGTCGCATGATCATGGGCGTCAGGTACATCGGGATCTGATACGCGCCGATGAATGCCATGATCGGGGCGGTGACATCAGGTGGCAGGGCAACAAAGAAAATGGCGATGTTCCGGTTTCCCGCGATGATCGATATCGCGGTAGATTTGTCTGCGGGGAGCCGGTTTCGGCTCAGGTGAAATGCAACGGCTTGTGCCCCGAAATTGGCCAGACAGGCGAGCGCGATCCAGAAGGTTGCAATGGCGGGATTGTTCAGGGCCGTGGCGCTGACCGATGGCATCAGCCCGATGACAAAGACGGCCAGGGTGAGCGTTCCCAACCCTTCGAGGTTCAGCAGCGTTGCGGGTGAAGGTGCGCGCAGAACTGTGCGCCGTATGACGATGGCGGTACCGGTTGCAGTTACGATGGTCAGCAGCAAGTGCAACCCGGCCCGCACGACAGATTGAATATCCCCCAGTTTAGGCATGAGCAGAAATACCGGCAACGCGGTCAGCGGCAACAGCGCCGTACCCACAACCATCAGCCGCATCGCGTGTTCAGGCGGATGACCCATCATCAGGCACATATTTGGACTGCCTGAAATGGACGGGGCCGCCGCCATGATCAGCAGGGACAAAAGGACAGGCGTTCCAGTCCATCCGCCCGCGAACCCGATGGCCAGCATGATCAGCGGCATCAGGAATTGAAATCCGATGACCGTGAATGCGACCTTTTGCAGATCGCTCAGCGACCCGAGAATGGTTTCAGGGTTCATCCTGAGGACTGTGACGAACAGCAACAACACGACCAGTGGCGGCAGCAGGTTTCGCATCGGCTCGGCCAGGGACGGCAGCAGAAGGCCAGCCGCCAGCCCGGCGATCAGTACATGAGGGCCATGACGCGCCGCCAGATGTAACGGGTTCAAGGCTGTTCTACCCACCCGGGCCTTGGCGCAGATTTTCCGGCAGCCAGGTCGCCAGATCCGGGAACCAGATGAGGATGAAAACCATCAATACCATGATCAGGAACATCGGGATCGCTGCACGCGCGATATAGCTCATCTCGTGGTTTGTCATGCCCTGCATCACGAACAGGTTGAATCCGATCGGTGGTGTGATCTGTGCCATCTCGACAACAACCACGATGAAGATGCCGAACCAGATCAGGTCGATCCCGGCGTCACGGATCATCGGTTCAACCACGGCCATCGTCAACACGACCGAGGATATCCCGTCCAGAAAGCATCCCAGAATGATGTAGAATACCAGCAATACCATCAGCAGCTCGAACCGTGTCAGGTCCCATCCGGCGATCAGGTCGGCCAGTCCGCGCGGCAGGCCGGTGAACCCCATCGACAGCGACAAAAAGGCCGCCCCCGCAAGGATCAGGGCGATCATCGCACTGGTGCGCGTGGCCCCCATCAGGCTTTCGGTAAAGGTCTTCCAGGTCAGCGACCCTTGACCGGCGGCCAGCAAAAGCCCGCCAATCACGCCGAAAGCGGCGGCTTCGGTCGCGGTAGCATAGCCCAGATACATCGATCCGATGACAACGGTGATCAGCAGGATCACAGGCAGCAGAAAGCGTGAGTTTTTGACTTTCTCAGAAAAGCTCAGCTTGCTTTCGTCGTTTGGGTTCCAGTCCTTACCCAGCTTGGAATACAGCGCGACATATCCCATGAACATCGCCGCAAGAACAAGGCCGGGGAGGATACCGGCGAAGAACAGCTTGGTGATCGATTCATTGATCGTCACCCCGTATACGATCAGAGTCAGAGAGGGTGGGATCATAAGCCCCAATGTTGCGGCACCGGTCAATGTTCCGATGATCATCCGCTCGGGGTAATTGCGCTTGCGCAACTCGGGGATCGACATTTTTCCGACGGTCGTCAGGGTTGCCGCCGACGACCCCGAGACAGCGGCAAAGACAGTACATCCAACGATATTCGTATGCACCAGACCACCGGGCAGGGGGGCCATCCAGGGCGACAACCCCTTGAACATGTCCTCGGACAATCGCGTTCGGTACAGGATCTCGCCCATCCAGATGAACATCGGCAGGGCGGTCAGGGTCCACGAGGACGATGCCGACCAGATGGTCGTTATCATGACATCGCCCACGGGGCGTGTCGTGAACAGCTCCATCCCGACCCAGGCGACACCCATCAGGGCCAGTCCGACCCACACACCGGTGCCCAACAAGGTAAAAAGCACAAAGAGGAAGAGGATGATAACAGCCAGGTTTTCCATGCGTTTACTCTCCGTGGCTCTGATCGGCCAGATCGCGGACGATGCGATGTTCACCGCGGAACAGGACGTGGATCAGGTGATCCGTCAGGGCGATGGCAAGGATCACGGCACCGATCAGCATCGCGGATTGAGGGATCCAAAGGGCGGTTCTATCCTGTCCTTGACTGACATCGTTGAACTTCCAGCTCCAGTAGACAAAGCGATAGGCATACCAGCAGAAATACCACATGACGGCGGTAGCGATTCCAAAGCACCAGACTTCAAGAATGCGCCGAACCCCGTCCGGCACTGCGTTCAGCAGGATCGATACACGGATGTGGCTGCCCCGGTTCAGCGCGTTGGCAAACGCCAGAAAAGAGGCGGCAGCCATCGCATAACCGGCATAGTCCGGTGCGCCGGGAAACACTTCGCCGGTCCAGCGGGCCAGCATCTGCACCACGATCAGCAGCAATATGGCAATCAGGCTGATCGCCGCCAGAACCCCTGCTGCCAGATAAATGAAATCCAATACGGACCGAAGCCCTCGCAAAACTGCCATGCCGTCCCCGCTGTGTTCTGATTGGATTTGAAACGGGCGGCAGGATATGCCGCCGCCCGTCCGGTAAGGATCACTGAGACGCGTGGAACGCGTCGACGATGGCCTTGCCTTGGTCCCCGGCGGCCTCTAGCCATTCATTGGTCATGGTCACACCGATTTCTTTCAATTCCTTCACCATCTGATCCGATGCCGGGCCAACGGTCATGCCGCCATCCCGCAGGCCTTGCAAGGTAAAGCCGGTGTATTCCTTGGCACGCCAGTTCCCGGCATATTCCGCCAGCTCAGCACAGCCTTTGATGACGTTCTTGTTGGCATCGGATACACCAGACCAGACGTCGGAATTGACCATCACGTAGTTGCGCGGCAGCCAGGCGTCGACCTCGTAGAAATAGTTCAGGCTTTCCCAAACCTTGCGGTCATACCCGGTCGAACCCGACGATATCATCGAATCCGCCACGCCCGTTGCAAAAGCCTGACTGATTTCAGCCGCTTCGATGGTAACCGGCAGCATCCCGGTCAACTCGGCCAGCCGTGAAGTGGCGTTGTTGTACGAGCGGAACTTGATGCCCTTCATCTCGGCGACCGAGTTTACCTCATTTTTGAAATACAGACCTTGCGGAGGCCACGGTACCGCATAAAGCAGCGTCAGGTTTTGCTCGGCCAGCAGGTTTTCGATCGAAGGTTTGGCCGCTTCCCAAAGCTTTGCGCTGTCGTCGAATGAGGTCGCAAGAAACGGGATGGAATCAAACCCGAACAATGCGTTTTCGTTCTGATGCCCGGACAACAACCGCTCACCAATCGGGGCCTGCCCTGTCTGGATTGCGCGTTTGATGTCGCCGCCCTTGAACAGCGAGCCGGATGGGTGCGTGACGATTTCAATCTCACCGCCGGTGCCGGTGGTGACGCATTTGGCAAATTCCGCGCCCGTGGCCGAGTGGAAGTTTGAGGCCGCATAGGCCATCGGCATGTCCCATTTTTCGGCCATGGCGGGTGCCGCGGCGGTGGCGGTCAGCGCAGTTGCCGCCAGAAGGTTCGTCAATTTCTTCATCATTCTTCTCCCTGTTGAATTTGGAAACACCGGCGTTTCTCACCGGTTTGTTTGTTACTTCGCGTATCGTGACGGCGCGTAGACGCTCATGTCGACATTTGGCGTTCTGCCTGCAATCATCTGCGCCAGAAGGCGCCCGGTTTTCGGCCCGCCTGTCAGGCCGATATGGTGATGCCCGAAGCCCATATAGGCCCCTTTGATACCGGGCACTTCGCCAATAACCGGGATCGAGTCAGCCGGGGCGGGCCTGTGCCCCATCCATTCCACTTCCTCCTTCCATGTCACGCCCGGGAACGCCGCCCGGGCATTTTTGCGCATCAACTCGAACGGCGCGCGCGAGGGCGGCGCATCCAGCCCTCCGAACTCGACAATGCCCGCCAAGCGTATGCGCCCATCCATCGGTGTCGCAACGAACTTGCCCGAGACAACCATAACCGGGCTGCGCGGCATCGCGGAAGGCTTTACCAATTCAAGATGATAACCACGTTCGCTTTCAAGAGGAACAGAAACTCCCAAGCGCTTTGCCAATGGACCCGACCAGATCCCGGCCGTGACGACGGCTGCGTCACAAGCAATGGTCTCGCCACCGGCCCGAACCCCTGTGACATGCCCGTTTTTCCGAACTACGTCTTCGACGTTTGCACGTATGATACGACCTCCATTCGCCTCAACATGCGCGGCAAGGTCTTTCACGTACCGGCCGGGGTCGGTGATGTGGCCATGATTCGAAAGCCGGGCGGCAAACCCGATGCCCTGACTGTAAACCGGGTCATATTCATGGAAAGCGTGACCTTCCAATTCGTCCCACTGAAACCCGTTCCTGCGCCGGATATCCCAACCAAATGCATCTTCCTCAAAATGCGCGCGATCCCTGTAAAGAAACAGGTAATCTGACGGAACCAGCCACTTTTCCGCCCCCGTTCCGGCCGCCAGCGCCTTGTGGTCATTCAGACTGTCGCCAACGATGGACGACAGTGCTGCGGCGATCCTCTCGACGTCGGCGGCGTTGGCGTGACGGAGGTATTGCCAGAGCCACGGAAGAAGCTTTGGCAAATACCCCCATTTCAGGAACAAGGGTTGCGAGGGGCTGAGCAGCATCTTCGGCGCTTTGCCCAGCAATCCGGGAACGGTGACCGGAACGATCGAACACGAGGCCAAAACCCCGCCATTGCCGTGCGAGGTACCTTCGGCAGGTCCTGCCTTGTCGATCAGGATCACGTCGTGACCATCCCGCTGCAACCAGACCGCAGTCGACACGCCGACAATTCCGGCCCCTATGATGGCTATGGTTTTCTTGTCCGTCATTCTGTCACCGCCTTGGCAACCGCATAATGATTCAGTTTGGTCAGGTCAGGTCTGCCGCCAAGTCCGGGGTCCTGAGGCACGCATACCTGACCGTCCTTTACCTGAAATGGCTGCTCCAGAATGTCCTCTTTCAGGAAATAGGACGCCTGATAGAATTCGCAGCCCAGAGAGATTTCCGGTGTCGTGGCAATCATGTGCGTGCCCGCCAAGTGGGCCAGTCCAGCCTCGAACATGTCACCACCATAGGCCGTCAGGCCATGGGCCGCAGCAATGCGTGCAACTGTCTGCCCGCGTGTCAGGCCGCCTGACTTCATGATCTTCACTGAAACTCCGTCGCAGATCCCTTCGCGAGCTGCGCGCTCCATATCTTCGGGGCCAAAGACGCTTTCGTCGGCCAGAAGGGGAACATCCGTCATCTGCCGCAGCTTTGCCATCATGCCATACTGATGGGCGCGGACAGGTTGTTCAATGAAGTCCGGTTTGAACTGAGCGACGTCCCGCACCTGCGATGGCGCATCATCAATGCTGAGCCCTTGATTATAGTCCACGCGGACCGAGAACTCCGGGTAGTTCTGGGCAAGATACTCCAGCCGCATGATGTCAAAGGCGTGATCCTTGAACCCGGTCTTGAGTTTGACAATCCGAACACCGTCCTCACGCAGGCGCGCCAACAGATCGACGTCCTGGGCAAAGTCGGGATTTGCGATGGAACAACTCAGCGGAATGCTGTCGCGGAAGCGACCACCCAGCAAAGACCAGACTGGAACACCGCTGATCCGGCCTGCCAGATCCAGCAGTGCGGTTTCCAGCGCCGCCTTGGCTTCGGTGCAATGTGCCACGGCATAAGCCGCACGCGCCATGATGGCGGCCCGATCCCCAACGCATGCCCCAAGAACGTGAGGGCGCAGATAACGGTCCAGTGCCGCAAAACTCGCTTCGGGTGTTCCGGTGAAAACAGACCAGGGCGACGCCTCGCCATACCCCTGCGTGCCATCCTCGGATGTCAGGCGCAGGATGACGACTTCGCAAACGCCTTCAACCGATCCGATGCCGTGATCCCGGCGGGATGTGACCGGCAGTTCAAGGTGCCACAGGTCATAGCCGATGATTTTCTGTGCCAGATTGCTCATTTCGCCCCCTGTCGATGGGGAAAGCCTGCCTTGACCGGGCTATCATTTCAAATACTATATTTTCGTAAGTTCATCAGAAAAAGTGATGTAGCAATCGTTGTCCCTACGCTTTCGCCAGCTTCAGGCCTTTCATGCCATCATGGAAACCGGAACCGTGACCGGCGCGGCCTCGGTTCTTGGGATATCGCAACCCGGCATCAGCAACCTTCTGGCACAGCTCGAGCGCGAGGCTCGTCTGCCTCTGTTCGAACGGACCAAAGGCCGATTGCTGCCAACCCCTGAGGCTGAGATGCTATTTCGCGAGGTCGACACGGTCGTGCGAGGGCTGGACCACGTGGCGCAGGCCGTAACCGATTTGCAGAACAAACATCCCGGTCAATTGCAGGTTGCCGCGCCTCACCTGTTGTCCTTTGGCTTCATGCCCCGCGAGATCGCGTGTTTTGCCAAAACGCGTCCGAACCTGTCTGTCAGCTTTCAGTCGCAATATTCGTCCAAGATTCAGGAATGGGTCATCTCGGGCCTGTTTGAAATCGGTATCGTCGAGATGCCCATTCTGCATGACACACTGAACTATCAGGAGTTTCAGTTTGAAACGCTCGCGACTTTTCCTGAGGGCAGTCCCTTGGCCGAGCACGACGTACTGACGCCAGAGATTTTGGAAAACGAACCCTTCATCGTGATGGGGCCGGAACACCAGACCCATCGCCGGACTCGCGACATCTTTCAGGCATCCGGCCACACATGGCGTACCCAGATACACACCCATCTGTCCGAAAACCTGCTGAGCTTTGTAAAACAGGGTATGGGGGTCGCGATGATCGACCCCTTTACTGTGACCTTTGACGACGAGAGCGGGTATCAGACCCGCCCATTTGCGCCGCCAGTCATGCTGGATCTCGCGATCATCACGGCCAAGGGCCGCCCTTTGTCCACGATTGCCCAGGAATTTCTGGCCCAGTTGACCCCGTCAATTGCCTCTTACGCGACCCATTCCGAGACCGGTGCGGCCGCTTCGTGAAGCGGCTGTGAGTGAATGTCGACAAGTGTTGGGCCGTCATGCTCAATTGCCTGTTTCAGCACGCGCGTCAGATCCTCGGGGTCTTTGACGGTCCAGGATTTGACGCCAAAGGCCGCCGCAACAGCGGCGTGGTCTGTCCGGTTGAAATCAACATTGTAATAGCGCTGACCAAATCCCGCTTTCTGGCCAGCCTTGATCCATCCGAAGACTGAGTTCGAGAAGACGATCGAAGTGATTGGCATATTGTGCCGGACCATCGTTTCGAACTCGCCGCAGGTGAACCCGAACGAGCCATCGCCCATGACCGACAGGGTTTTAACCGATGGCCGCCCGACATGTGCCCCCATGGCCGCGCCCAGCGAATACCCCAGCGCCCCATGTGCCCGGTTGGTGATGAAATGGCGCCCCGGTTTCCGCCAGCGGTAATATGCGCTGAAATAGGGGCAGGGGGTGCCGGGGTCGGCGACGACAATCGCGTCGTCATCCAGAATGTCCATCAGGGACGCCATGACGGCCTCGGGCCGGATCGGTGTCTCGCGACTTGCGGCCAGGGGGGCGAACGCGGCCATCTTGGCCTCCCATGCGGCGCGGGCCTTGGCTGTTCCGCCTTGGCTGGTCAGGCCCTGCCGGTCTTCCAGTGCTTGCGCCAAAGCCTCCAGCGCCAGTCGGGCATCGGCGCAGATCGCCACTTCGGTCTGGTAATTGGCGCCGATCACCATCGGATCGCTGTCGATATGGATGATCGTGGTGCTGCGCCCGGGGCTTCGCCACCGTTCCGTTGTGACCGAACCGGCGCGGCAGCCAATGAACAAAACGACATCGGCCTGATCCACGACGGCGCGGGTTGCCGGGATGCCCCCGTTCGACCCGACAACGCCCAGGGCCAGCGGGTCGGTCTCGGCAATGGACCCCTGACCCGACACGGTTGTGGCCACGGGCATGTCCAGCAGGCCTGCAACCCGGCGCAGCGCATCGGTCGCCCGGGACAAAACCGGCCCGCCACCACAGACCGCAACCGCGGATTTGGCCCCTGCAAGAATGGCAGCCGCTGCTTCGATGGTGTCCGGGTCAGGTGCGGCCCGTTCAGCGGGATAGCTGCGGTGCCTGTCATCCGCCCAGATTTCAGCCTCATCGACCTGCGCCTTCTGCGTGTCAAACGGCAGCGCCAGATGCGTCGCACCGGGCGTGCCGGTCGTCATCGCCCTGAAGGCGGCCCGAACCATGGCCGGAAGCCGCGCGGCGTCGTCGAGGGATGTGTTCCATTTGGCCAGAGGCCGGAACAGCGCAGGCTGATCCAGTTCGGTCAAAGGGTATTTGCCGCGGCTGGTTGTTGCCACATCCGACGTGATCGCCAGAATCGGAACCGAGCTTTCGTTGGCCTCGACCACTCCGGGCAAGATATAGGTCGCACCACCGCCGGACGGGCCCTCGCACACGCCGGGCTTGCCGGTGACGCGGGCATAGCCATCCGCCATATAGGCCGCGTGCCTCTCGTCCCGTGTCAGGATGTGCTGAATGCCGTGATCCATCCGGGCAAGGGCATCATAAAAGGGTAAAGTGGTATCGCCGCACAGGCCAAACATATGCGTCACACCATGCGCTTCGAGCATACGCACCATGGCTTCGGCTCCGGTCAGAAAATTTGTCCCTGTCATGGTCGCGAGTCCCTTGTGTCAAATCTGTACTCAGATCTGTATACAGTTTTGTATATTGATTTCAAGCTCAACGTGTGGCACCTGTGATTCAAACAAAGAAGGGCAGGGGTAATGGCTGGTCCGCGCGTCGATGATATCTATGATCAGGTCAAGGCGATGGCGGTTTCGTTTCGCCTGCGCCCCGGCGACCGCCTGAACGAAGTGGCGTTGTCCAGGGATCTGGGCGTCAGCCGCACCCCGCTGCGCGAGGCGTTGAACCGTCTGGTCGCCGAACGGCTTTTCGACTTCCGCCCCGGACAAGGCTTTTTCTGCCGCCCGCTGGATGCGCAAAGCGTGTTCGACCTGTTCGAACTGCGCCAGATCATCGAAACAGCGGCGGCGCGCGCGGCCTGTGCCAAGGCATCGGACGAAGACCTGCAGTTGCTGCGGGATGAGCTTTACGCAACGGGCATCGACATCACCGGTCTGACTGTTGAAGAAGCCGTCAACCGGGATGAGGCGTTTCATCTGGGTATCGCGAAGCTGTCTGGAAACATGGAACTGTTGCAAACCCTGACGCGGATCAACGACCGTATTCGCTATATCCGCTGGATATCCATGAGCCTCGACAGGGTGCAACGCTCAAAGGACGAACACAAACGCGTCATGCAGGCTTTGATGGACCGGAACGCGGATGAGGCCGCTCGGGTTCTGGGTGCACATATCTCCAAGCGTATGGATCAGGTGCAGGATGCCGTGCGTCACGGGATTTCGAACATCTACATGGATGGGTCGGACGATATCTCGGCCCGTATTATTGAGGAGGTTGAGGGATGATCGCGCAGGGCGGAAAATCCATCTACGGCGCGTCTGTCGGCATTTTGATGCTGGATGCCCGGTTTCCCCGCATTCCCGGCGATATGGGCAACGCGCAGACCTGGCCCTTTCCGGTTCACTACCGCATTGTTCGCGATGCCTCGCCGGATCGGGTGGTCCGGCGCAAAGCCGAAGGCATGCTCGACGTGTTCATCAACGCGGCGCAGGAGCTTGTCAAAGATGGTGTCGACGGGATTACCACCAATTGCGGGTTTCTGTCCCTGTTCCAAAAAGAACTGGCCCAGGCTGTGCCTGTTCCGGTGGCCACATCGTCCCTGATGCAGGTTGAAATGGTCAACCGCATCCTGCCAGCGGGAAAACGCGCCGGGGTTCTGACCATATCAGCCTCTACTCTGACCCAAGATCACTTGCTGGCCGCCAATGTTCCATTGGACACACCCATCGGCACAACCGAAGGCGGGGCGGAGTTCACCCGCGCAATCCTTGGAAATGAGCTTGGTCTTGATGTGGAATTGGCCCGCAAGGACAATGTCGAAGCCGCCATGGCCCTGACATCGGAACACCCCGATCTTGGCGCGATCGTGCTGGAATGCACGAATATGTGCCCCTACGCGCCCGATATTCAGCGCGCCACAGGGCTGCCCGTGTTTTCTATCGTATCTTTTGTGACATGGTTTCAGGCCGGTCTTGTGCCGCCCACCTACTAGACAGGTGACGCGGGCGCGCTGCCAGACCCGCCCTCATCCGTCACAGGTTCAGGTCGCCTTGTACCGAGTTCCGGATCACCCGCTCGGCATTCGGAATGTCGTTTGAAAGCGCCCGCTCTCTTGCGGCCTGTTTGTCCAGCCCAAACCCAACCCAACGGTCGGTGAGCCGGGATTCCAGTGTTGCCAGATCGACGCCCAGAAACACCTTGAGCGCCCATAGGGGATGAAGGCCTGACCAGCACGGTTCATCCAGCAAAAGGTAATTGCCTTCAACCAGAACGACCCGCTGATTAGGAGAGATCATTGATCGGGCAGCGATTGCCAGATCAAGCTTTCGGTCGAAGCCCGGAATTGCAACTTCATCTTCGGTGCGCAAACGCACAAGCAAGGCATGAAACCCGGCAAGATCGAAGGTTTCCGGCGCGCCCTTGCGGGGGAAAAGCCCGCGTTCCTTCAGGATCGCGTTGTCAAAGTGAAAACCGTCCATTGGCACAAGCCCGGCTGACACCCCGCGCCGGTTCAGTTCGGCCGTGGCAAGGCTGGCAACAGTGCTTTTTCCGGATCCGGGAGGCCCGGCAATCGCGACAAGTTGCCGGTGTCGGGCCGGCGGCAGCGCCTCAACGGCGTCGACGATACGGTCGGCCAGAACGTCAGGGGCGGTGCCGCCACCGGTCATGCGGCCTGATCCTCGGGCGGTGCTTCCTTAGCCCCGGTCATAAACGCCACGGCGTCGGACATCGAATAGTCTTTGGGGTCAATCACACACAGGCGTTTCCCCAGCCGGTGCACGTGAATTCGGTCTGCGACTTCAAAAACATGAGGCATGTTGTGGCTGATCAGGATGATTGGGATGCCACGCGATTTCACATCCTGGATCAGTTCAAGGACCCTGCGGCTTTCTTTGACGCCCAGTGCTGCTGTCGGTTCGTCCAGAATAATGACCTTGGACCCGAACGCCGCCGCGCGTGCCACGGCGACCCCCTGACGTTGTCCACCCGACAGGGTTTCGACCGCCTGATTGATGTTCTGGATCGTCATCAGACCCAGTTCGCTCAGCTTTTCGCGGGCGAATTTTTCCATCGCCGGACGGTCAAGCATGCGAAGCCACGACCCGAGCGGTCCTTTGCGCCGAATTTCCCGCCCCATGAACATATTGTCCGCAATCGACAGGGCAGGGGACATGGCAAGCGTCTGGTACACGGTTTCAATACCGGCTTCACGCGCGTCGATCGGGGAATGGAAATTCACCTTTTGACCTTCCAGCCAGACCTCGCCTTCGTCCGGCGCCACCGCGCCCGACACAGCCTTGATCAGCGTCGACTTGCCCGCGCCATTGTCGCCGATCACCGCCAGAATCTCACCCGGCATCAGATCGAAGTCGCAGTGATCCAGCGCAGTCACCTTGCCATAGCGTTTCACAAGGTTCCGTCCTTTGAGAATGGGTTCCATCAGGCTGCCACCTTTCTGATCCACTGGTCGACCGCGACCGCTGCGATGATAAGGATGCCGATCAGCAGGAACGTCCATTGTGCATCCGCGCCCAACAACCGCAGCCCAAGCGTAAAGACGCCCACGATCAGGGCACCGAACAGGGACCCCAGAATAGACCCCCGACCGCCAAACAGAGATATCCCCCCAATCACGACCGCCGTGATGCTTTCAATGTTGGCCAGCTGCCCCGAGGTTGGCGAAACCGACCCGATCCGACCAATCAGGGCCCAGCCCGCAAAGGCGCAGATCAGGCCGGACAGCATGTACACGGATATCAGCGTGCGGTGTACGTTGACACCGGACAGCTCTGCCGCTTCGGGGTCATCCCCGACGGCATAGACATGCCTGCCCCAGGCCGTGTGCCGCAGCGCGTATGCAAGGACGAGGATCAGCGCCAGCATGAAGACCACCCCGACGGTAAACACCGCCCCGCCCACGTTAAACTTGGCACCAAACAGTTGCAGGATGGCGGCGTGTTCCTCGATCTCCTGCGACCGGATCGTTTCGTTTTGTGAATAAAGAAAATTCGCCGCAAGAACGATCTGCCACATGCCAAGGGTGACGATGAAAGGTGGCAGCTTGATGCGACTGACCAGAAACCCGTTCAAGGCCCCGATTGCCGAGCCAACAGCAAGGCCGCACACAATCGCAACCGAAGGTGGCATTCCATAGCGGAAGGTAAACTGCCCCATCACAACCGACGACATCACCATGATGGCCCCAACACTCAGGTCGATGCCTGCGGTCAGGATCACAAGGCTTTGTGCCGCGGCCACAATCCCGACGATCTGAACCTGCTGAAGGATCAATGTCAGCGCAAAGGGCGAAAAGAACTTGGGGCCTAATAAGACACCAAAGATGACGATGGCAGCGACAAGGACAATCAGCGGGACCAGCGACGGGTTCACATGCAGAAAATGCTGAACCGTCCCGACAAATCCGCGTTGGTGATCGTCAAACTCGGCGACTTGCTCCGGGCTGCCTTTTGCGGCGGTTTCGAAATCGTCAGCTTGTCGTGAAGAATCGGACATAGAACTTCCCCCAAAGCGTCAGGTTTATGACGACTTTAGCAAGGTTTCAGGCGTGTGGGTGGTTTTGATAAGTGGAAGGCCGCGCAGCGACCTTCCAAACATTCAGCTTAACCCCAGCAGAGGTCCATGCCTTCCTGAACCGAGATGGACTCGACGCCGTCGGCGGCCTTATCCGTCACAAGCGCCACACCGGTGTCAAAAAAGTCCTTACCGGGTGTGTTCTCGGGCTTCACGCCTTCGTCCGCCCATTTCTTGACGGCCTCAACGCCCAGCGATGCCATCAGCAGCGGGTATTGCTGTGATGTTGCACCGATGACGCCGTCCGCCACGTTCTGCACGCCAGGGCAGCCGCCATCGACGGAAACGATCAACACGTCATTTTCGCGCCCGATAGCCTTAAGCGCTTCATAAGCGCCCGCTGCCGCCGGTTCGTTGATGGTGTGCACCACGTTGATCGTCGGGTCTTTGGCCAGCAGGTTCTCCATGGCGCGACGACCGCCTTCTTCGTTGCCAGCGGTGACATCGCTACCAACAAGACGCGGGTCGTTTTCATCGCCAATCACGTTCGGATCGGCCAGATCAACACCGAACCCCTGCAGGAACCCTTGATTGCGAAGCACATCCACAGTGGGCTGGCTGACCGCAAGGTCCAACGTGGCGATTTTGGCGTCATTCGCCGCATCACCCAACGTGGCCTTTGCCCATTGTCCGATCAGAAGCCCCGCAAGGAAATTGTCCGTGGCAAAGGTCGCGTCGGCCGAGTCGATAGGCTCAAGTGGGGTGTCCAGCGCAATCACCAGCAGCCCGGCATCGCGGGCCTGCTGCACCGCTGGAACGATAGACGACGTATCCGACGCGGTCAGCAGGATACCCTTTGCGCCATCCAGAATGCAGGTTTCAATGGCCTGAACCTGAGTTTCGTGGTCTCCGTCGACTTTGCCGGCAAAGGCTTTCAGCTTCATGCCAAGCTCTTCGGCTTTGGCTGTGGCACCCTCTCTCATTTTAACAAAGAAAGGGTTGGTATCCGTCTTGGTGATCAGGCAAACGGTTTCACCTTCGGCCATTGCACTGCTTGCCATGGCCGTAACCGCCAGCGCCGTGGCGCCTGCAAGTTTCGCAAGTTTCATCGGTAGTCCTCCCAGTTTTCCCAATGCCCGTCCGGGCATACGTTTGATCGGGCAAAAACCGGCCCGATCTCACATAAAAACCATCACAAGATTCGAATTTCGAGTCAATAAATAAATCACTCTTATTTATTATTGACAGAATGGAAGGGTTTTTACATTGTCGTCATGAAGGGGATGGCCGTGTCTGCAATGAACTCTCAGGGCAATACCACTGGCGTACGCGAGCCAGACATGCGCGGCACCAACCAAAGTGGAATGCGGGCCCGAAATGAACGGCTTGTCCTGTCACTGGTTCGGCGCCATCAAGCCCTTGCAAAATCTGAAATCGCGCGCATGACCGGCCTGTCGGCGCAGACGGTCTCGGTCATCATGCGCCAGTTGGAGAACGATGGGTTGCTGTTGCGGGGCGAACCGATCCGGGGAAAAGTCGGACAGCCATCGGTTCCCATGCGCCTGAACCCGGACGGCGCGTATTTCTTTGGGCTCAAAGTCGGGCGGCGCAGTACCGAACTGGTGCTGACGGATTTCCTTGGCAACGTCAGGCACCGCGAGCGGCGGACCTATGATTTTCCGACGCCCGAGGCGACATTGAGCTTTTCCACAGAAAGCCTCGACAAAGTGATGGCGTCAATGTCGCCCGAGGCGCGCAGCAGAATCGCGGGCCTTGGGATTGCCATGCCGTTCTACCTCTGGGACTGGGCGCAGACATTGCAGGTTCCGCAGGAAAAAATGGATCCGTGGCGTAACGCGGACCTGAAAGGCGCGTTGGCCGCTAGCTATGACGTGCCGGTTTTCCTGCAAAACGACGCAACGGCCGCCTGCGGTGCCGAGCTGGTGTTTGGCCCTGCAGAAGGCCCGCGAGATTTCCTGTATTTCTATGTCGGCTTCTTCATCGGGGGCGGGGTGGTTCTGAACGGCTCCATCTTTTCAGGGCGGGGAAATGCCGGTGCGCTTGGCCCATTGCCTGTGCCGGACGAAGTGGGCGGAGTGAAACCGTTGATAGATGTCGCCAGTCTTTATGTGCTGGAGCGTGCGGTTGGTGGAAATGCCGCAACAGCCGGTTCAATCTGGGAAACGACACTGCATTGGGACGTACCGGAAACCCACCTTGAGAATTGGCTGAACCAGGCGGCGCACGGAATCGCCCATGCCATCGTCTCTTCTTGCAGCCTGATCGATTTCGAATGTGTCAAGATTGATGGCTGGATGCCTGCTGATATCAAGGCGCGGCTGGTGGAAAGGGTTGAGCTCAAACTATCCCATATGAACCTGACCGGGCTTGAACGGCCCTTGGTGCTGGCAGGGGCGGCGGGCCCGGATGCCCGGTCATTGGGGGCGGCCAGTTTGCCATTGTCGGAAAGATACCTGCTCGAAGGGTAGGTTCATCCCCGAAAAACCCCGACCTGTATCCAAAGCGGATCAACCGGAAAAAGGGCATTGCCCGCTGAACTTTTTGACAGCCAGCGCAATTGATCGTTGACGGATGCTGAAGAAGTCTGGCAAGCCGCTCGGCATGTCCGGTTCCGGGGCGTGCTCTGGAATCAATAGGGAATGCGGTGCGGGCTTTGGCCCAATTCCGCAACTGCACCCGCAACTGTAAGCGGCGAGCAGGGCTGAAGTGCCACTG